>NZ_JBEYVW010000016.1:0-205760 GCF_040644175.1 Streptomyces sp. NPDC047017
TTAAGCACGCCGCCAGCGTTCGTCCTGAGCCAGGATCAAACTCTCCGTGAATGTTTTCCCGTAATCGGGACGACACATCACGAGAGCGGAACCAGGAGAAGGAATATTCTCCCGGTTCACAGCGTCCTCGCTGTGTTTTCTTCAAAGGAACCTCGCCCCGGCCATGATGACCGGAGACGGGGTATCAACATATCTGGCGTTGACTTTTGGCACGCTGTTGAGTTCTCAAGGAACGGACGCTTCCTTTGTACTCACCCTCTCGGGCTTTCCTCCGGGCGCTTCCCTTTCGGTGTTCCACACTCTATCAGGCTTTTCCGGCCCTCTTGACCACCGTCCCGCAGGCATGCGGAAGGCGATCCAGAGATAGGATCTGACAAGTTGGATGCCGCTCGGGCCAAGGGCGCTTGATCGCGCCGCTCACCCCCGAGCAGGAGTACGACTGTACAGGCGCCCCCGGAGCCGGTGCAAATCCGTGGGATTGGTGGTCTAGACCACTATCGTGAGCTGTCGTAAGCTCTCGCCCGGAACCGGTACTTACCGTGACATACCCTGCTGCACAGATGCGCCGTCCGGGACAGGCAGTGACGGCCCATACGAATCTCCACCCCTGGGAGGCTTCCCATGACCACCGTGACGTCCCCGCTCGCCGGACGCGCCATCGGACTGGCCGCCGTGCCGGACCCCGTCTTCTCCGGCGCCATGGTCGGGCCGGGCACCGCCATCGACCCCGTGCGTGAGCCCTCCGAGGCGGTCGCGCCCGTGGACGGTGTCATCGTCTCGCTGCACCCGCACGCGTTCGTCGTCGTCGACGAGCAGGGGCACGGCGTGCTCACCCACCTCGGTATCGACACCGTGCAGCTCAACGGCGAGGGCTTCGAGCTGCTCGTGAACAAGGGCGACACGGTGACGCGCGGCCAGGCCGTGGTGCGGTGGGACCCCGCCGCCGTCGAGGCCGCCGGCAAGTCCCCCGTGTGCCCGGTCGTGGCTCTGGAGGCCACCGCCGAGTCCCTCTCCGAGCTTCGCGACAGCGGCGATGTGAAGGCCGGCGACAGTCTCTTCGCCTGGACGTGACCGCCCCGCCGTTCTCCGGGACGGCGTACAGACCAACCACCGCGGCGGGACGCGCCGCACTATCGGAGACGGGTGAGATGGACACAACGCTGCGAGGCGTCGGTGTGAGCCACGGTGTGGCGATCGGCGAGGTACGGCACATGGGCACGGCGGTGCTGGAGCCCCCGGCCAAGCAGATACCGGCGGAGGACGCGGAGCGCGAACAGGGGCGCGCCCGCCAGGCCGTCGACGCGGTGGCGGCCGACCTGACCGCGCGGGGCAACCTCGCGGGCGGCGAGGCCCAGGCGGTTCTCGAGGCGCAGGCCATGATGGCCCAGGACCCCGAGCTGATCGCGGACGTCGACCGGCGGATCGCGGTCGGCAGCACGGCGGAGCGCGCGGTGTACGACGCGTTCGCCGCATACCGGGACCTGCTGGCCGGTGCCGGTGAGTACCTGGCGGGCCGGGTGGCCGACCTGGACGACGTGCGCAACCGGATCGTCGCGCGGCTGCTGGGTGTGCCGATGCCGGGCGTGCCGGACAGCGACGAGCCGTACGTGCTGGTCGCCCGTGACCTGGCGCCGGCCGACACGGCTCTGCTGGACCCGACGCTGGTCCTGGGCTTCGTCACCGAGGAGGGCGGGCCGACGAGCCACAGCGCCATTCTCGCGCGGGCGCTCGGGGTGCCGGCCGTCGTGGCGCTGCCCGGCGCCGGTGAGCTGGCCGAGGGCACGGTGATCGCGGTGGACGGCAGCAGCGGTGAGGTCTTCGTGAATCCCGGTGCCGCGAAGAAGGCGGAGCTGGAGGCCGCGGCCGCCGAGCGCAAGGCCGCGCTGGCCGCCTCCACGGGGCCGGGCGCCACCTCCGACGGGCACAAGGTGCCGCTGCTCGCCAACATCGGCGGTCCGGCGGACGTGGCCGCGGCGGTCGAGGCCGGTGCGGAGGGTGTGGGCCTGTTCCGGACCGAGTTCCTCTTCCTGGACGACAGCAGGACGGCACCGTCGGAGGAGAAGCAGGTCGAGGCCTACCGGCAGGTGCTGGAGGCGTTCCCCGAGGGCCGTGTCGTCGTGCGGGTGCTGGACGCGGGCGCGGACAAGCCGCTCGACTTCCTGACCCCGGCCGACGAGCCGAACCCGGCGCTGGGCGTGCGCGGTCTGCGGACGCTGCTCGACCACCCGGAGGTGCTGCGCACGCAGCTGACGGCGCTGGCCAAGGCGGCCGAAGGACTGCCGGTCCACCTTGAGGTGATGGCTCCGATGGTCGCGGACCGGGCGGACGCCAAGGCGTTCGCGGACGCGTGCCGTGCGGCGGGGCTGCGGGCGAAGTTCGGCGCGATGGTGGAGATCCCGTCGGCCGCGCTGCGGGCGCGCTCGGTGCTGCAGGAGGTGGAGTTCCTGTCGCTGGGGACCAACGACCTCGCGCAGTACACGTTCGCCGCCGACCGTCAGGTGGGTGCGGTGTCCAGGCTCCAGGACCCGTGGCAGCCCGCGCTGCTCGACCTGGTCGCGCTGGCCGCCGAGGCGGCCGGGGCCGAGGGCAAGAGCTGTGGTGTCTGCGGTGAGGCCGCGTCGGACCCGCTGCTCGCCTGTGTGCTGACCGGTCTGGGTGTCACCTCCCTGTCCATGGGTGCGGCGTCGCTGCCTTACGTGCGGGCGACGCTGGCCAAGCACACGCTGGCGCAGTGCGAGCGTGCCGCGGCCGCGGCACGGGCCACGGAGAGCGCCGACGAGGCGCGGGCCGCGGCCCAGGCGGTGCTGTCCGGCGAGTGACCGGGCCGCGCCGCCGTCACCGGCCGGCTCATGAGGGGCGCCCCGCCTTCGGGTGGGGCGCCCCTCATGCGTGGTGCGCGGTCAGTGGTGGTGCCGCGGGCTCGGTCCCTGTTCTCCGAGGTCCGGGGGCTCGCCGTAGTCGACGCCGGATTCGGGGGCGACGAGGTCGCCGGATTCCACATCGGTGCAGTAGGCGTCGAAGACCTCGCCCGCGGTGAGCGGTTCGAGGCCGTCGCCGCGCAGGCGCCAGCCGTAGACGCGGTCCGGGGTGCCGGCGGTGGTGATGCGCATGACGAGGCCACCGGGGCTGCGGGTGGCGATGCCGAGGGCGAGGACGGTGGTGAACTCCAGGGCTTCGGCTTCGTCCAGTCGGGTGGAGCCGTCGTTGTCGTCGTCGGCGTGCAGGACGGCCAGGAGGGGCTCGGGTGCGGTCGAGACGCTGCAGACCAGATGCCGGTCGCCCGGCGGTGCCGTGTCGAGGACGCGGACGAGGAGGTCGGCGGCGCGGTTGAAGGCGGCCCGGCCGATGTCCTCGCCGCAGGTGGTGCAGGGGCCGAGCCGGGACAGGAGGGTGGAGGCGTACTCCCAGGTGGCCTGGCGGACGGCTTCGTCGACGAGGGCCGGGACGAGGTCGGCGAGGGGCCGGCCGTCGTAGGCGACGGTGGGGCCGGTGGTCGCGATCTCCGCGGTGAAGCGGGCGCGGCTGGCCGGGAGGTCCGGGTCGAGGCCGGTGTCAGCGCAGTACGCGGCGTACTCCTCCGGGTCGAAGAGGGCCACTGTGGTGTGGCCGCCCTGGGCGGCCCTGGATCGCAGGAGTGTCTCCACCTGGCGGAGGTAGGCGGTGTGGTCGTCGAAGGTGAAGGTCCGGTAGCGCCGCATGGCGCGGAAGTCGTGTTCGTCGGTGAGCAGGCCGATGGTGCCGGCGATCTCCCGGCGCAGGACGCGTCGCATGGTGCGGTGGTCGGTGTGCGTCATGTCTCCCCCATGGATTTCCCCGTGTGTGCACGGTCGATCAGTGCTCACTCACAGTAACGGGAGCCACTGACAACGGGGCTGGGTCGAGGCGGTCGCGGACCATGCGGTGCTGGATGACGCAGGTCAGGGCGATGCCGGTGCCGAAGACCGCCCATCCTGCGGGGCCGGTGGCGATGGCCGCGGTGACGGCGAGTGGGCCGATGCTGCGCTGGGCGGACTGGGCGAGTCCGTGCACGCCGAGGTAGGCGCCCTGGGCGGTGTCGGGGGCCAGAGCGACGGACAGTTCCCAGGAGACGGTGGCGTGCAGCATCTCGGCCACGGTGAAGGAGGCCGCCGCGGCCGTGAGGAGCACGGTGGCCGCGAGCGCGCCGCCGGTGGCGGACAGGGCCAGGGTGATGCCGCCGAGGGCGTAGGCGAGGGAGAGCGGGAGCAGGAGGGTGCGGGCTGCCGCGGTGGTGGTGCCGAAGCGGGCGAGGGGGACTTGGAGGGCGACCACCATGACGTTGTTCAGGACCAGGAGGAGGGGTGCGAGGCCGTGGGGCGCGCTGCCGGCGTGGGCGATCCACAGGGGCAGGCCGACCTTGAAGACGGCGTCGTCGAGGAAGAGGACGGTCTCGGTCGCGACGTAGGCGAGGTAGGGGCGGTCGCGCCAGGGGTTGGCGGGCCTGGCGGGGGCCGGGGTGGTGGAGGTCGCGACGGTGCGGGAGGAGGAGGCGGGTTCGCCGCAGCGCAGGGTGAGGAGGGCGACGGCGACGAAGGAGAGCGCGTCGCCGAGGAGCAGCCACCGGTAGGCGGCGGTGGTGCCGAGGGCGAGGGCCGCAGCGGCGCCGAGGCCGCCCAGGGCCCAGCCCGCGTTGGCCATGGTGCGGTTGAGTGCCTGGTAGCGGACGCGGTCGGGGCCGGCGACGCGGGTGGCGTAGAGCTTGGTGAGGACGCTGGAGGCGCGGTCGCCGAGGCTGCCGAGGGCGGAGAAGGCGAGCAGGAGTGCGTAGTGGTCGGTGGTGAGGAGGCCGAGGGAGGCGACGGCGCGCAGGAGTTGCAGGGCGATGAGGACGCGGGTGAGGGGGAGGCGGTCCGCGATGCGGCCGCCGATCGGGGCGCCGGCGATGCCGACGGCTCCGGCGAGGGCGGCGAGGGTGCCGACCTGGGTGACGGAGAGGCCTGAGACGTAGGTGAAGTAGAGGACGGAGACGGAGGCCCACAGTCCGCTTCCGACGCGGTCCACGAAGGCGACGGCGAGCATGCGGCGCCCGTCCCGGCCGCCGGGTATGCGCGGCCTCCCCGGTCCGGCCTTCTGTCCTGTGGTGCCGCGTGCGGTTCCCATCGCTCCCCCTTGCACTTGCCCTGCATTATGTATTGATACATACTTATCAACGTGGCAATACATTATGGGATCAGTGGCACGTCGGCCAGGACGATTTCCGCGTCCGTGGAACGCGGTGTGGCCGAAGGGGCGTTGGCGCCGGGCGCCGCGCTGCCTCCGGTGCGGCGGCTCGCGGACGAGCTGGGGGTGAGTCCGGGGACGGTCGCCACGGCGTACAAGGAGCTGCGCGCGCGGGGCATCGTGGTGACCCGGGGGCGGGGCGGGACCGTGGTGGCGCCGGCTCCGGCGGTGGCGTCCCGGCGGCCGCCGAAGGTGCCGCCGGGGCTGCGTGACCTGGCCGGCGGCCATCCGGACCCGGCGTTCCTGCCCGCCCTGGTGCCCCCGTCGCGCCTGTCCTCCGGGGCGCGCTCGCACCGGTCCGCCCCGCGGCTGCCGGGCCTTGAGGAGGCCGTGCGCGGCTGGCTGCGGCCCGACGGGGTGCCGGTGGAGCACGTGACGTTCGCGCACGGGGCCCTGGATCTGGTCGGACGGCTGCTGTCCGTGGAGTTGCGGCCCGGTGACGCGGTCGCGATGGAGGACCCGGGCTACCACCATCTGCTGGATCTGGTGACCGCGCTGGGGCTGCGCGGCGTCCCGGTGGCGGTGGACGACGAGGGGATGCGCCCCGATGCCCTGCGGCAGGCGCTGCGGGCGGGGGCGCGGGCCGTGGTGTGCAGTCCGCGCGGGCAGAATCCGTACGGCGGATGCTTCTCGGCGCGGCGGCGTGACGCGCTGGCCGCCGTGCTGCGGGAGGAGCCGGACGTGCTGGTCGTGGAGAACGACCACGCCTCGGCGGTGACGGACGTACCGCTGCGGACGCTGACCGCCGACGCCGGCGGGCGCTGGGTGCATGTGCGGACGGTGAGCAAGTTCCTGGGGGCGGATCTGCGCTGGGCCGCGGCGGCCTGTGACGCCACCACCCTGGCCCGCCACGACGGGCGGCTGCTGCTGACCTCCGGCTGGGTCAGCCATCTGCTCCAGGAGACGGTCCTGGGACTGCTGACGGACGACGGCACGCGCGCGCTGGTGTCCCGCGCGCGGGAGACGTACGCGGAGCGGCGGACCGCGCTGGTGTGGGAGCTGGGTGCGCGGGGGCTGCCGGCGCACGGGGTGAGCGGGATGAACGTGTGGGTGCCGGTGGCGGACGAGTCCGCCGTGGTGAACGGGCTGCGGTCGTACGGCTGGTGGGTCGCCGCGGGGGCCAGGTTCCGGCTGTCGGCGCGGCCGGGGGTGCGGATCTCCGTGGCCGCGCTGGAGCCGGCCGACGCGGTGCGGCTGGCCTCGGACTTCGCCGCCGTGCTGGGCGAGTCCGAGGCCACCTACGGCGGCTGACCGGGGGCCGGCGTCCGGCCGGGCGGTGCGGCTCAGGCGCGCTCGCGGGCCAGGGCCTCGTAGAAGCGCAGCAGGTCGAGGTCGTCGACGGAGCCGGGGTTGACGGCCTTCTCCAGGGGGGTGCCCTGGAGAAGGCGCTTGACCGGGACCTCGATGCGCTTGCCGGTGAGGGTGTGCGGGACGCCCGGCACCTCGATGACCTCGTCGGGGACGTGCCGCGGGGAGAGCTGTTCGCGGATGGTCCGCTTGATGCGGTCCAGGAGGGCGTCGTCGAGGGCCGCTCCCGGGGCCAGGTGGACGAAGAGGGGCATCCAGTAGCCGCCGTCGGGCTGTTCGATACCGATGACCAGGGATTCCTTGATCTCGGGCAGCCGTTCGACCGCTTCGTAGATGTCGGCGGACCCCATGCGCACGCCCTGGCGGTTGAGCGTGGAGTCGGAGCGGCCGTGGATGATCACCGATCCCCGGGAGGTGAGGGTGATCCAGTCGCCGTGGCGCCATACGCCGGGGTACATGGCGAAGTAGCTGTCGTGGTAACGGCTGCCGTCCGGGTCGTTCCAGAAGTGGATGGGCATGGACGGCATGGGGTTGGTGACGACGAGTTCGCCGACCTCGTCGACGAGGGGTGCTCCGCTGGGGTCCCAGGACCGCAGGTCGGTGCCCAGGCAGGGTGCCTGGAGTTCACCGATGTGGACCGGCAGGGTCGGTACGGCTCCCGCGAAGCAGGAGCACACGTCCGTGCCGCCGCTGACGGAGGCGATCCACAGGTCGTCGCCGACCTCGTCGTGCAGCCAGCGGAAGCCGTCCGGGGGCAGCGGGGAGCCGGTGGTGGCGACGCACCGGACCGTGGACAGGTCGAAGTCGCGGGCGGGGTGCACCCCGGCCTTGCGGCAGGCCATGACGTACGCGGCGGAGGTGCCGAAGAGGGTGGCGCCGGTGCGTTCGGCGACCCGCCACTGGGCGCCTGTGTCGGGATAACCGGGACTTCCGTCGTACAGCACGATCGTCGTACCGGTCAGCAGGCCGGAGACGAGGAAGTTCCACATCATCCAGCCGGTCGACGTGTACCAGAAGAACCGGTCCCCCGGCCCCAGGTCGCAGTGCAGGCCGAGCTGCTTGAGGTGCTCGACGAGGATGCCGCCCTGCGACTGCACGATGGCCTTGGGCAGGCCGGTGGTGCCGGAGGAGTAGAGCACCCACAGGGGGTGGTCGAAGGGCACCTGCTCGAAGGCGGGCTCCACGTCGGCGGAGGTGAGGGCCGACCATTCCAGGGCGCCCTCGGGAGCGTCGGTGCCCAGCAGCGGGATGTGCACCACGGCCCGCAGGGTGGGCAGCTCACGGCGCAGTTCGGCCACCGTGTCGCGGCGGTCGTGCTCCTTGCCGCCGTAGCGGTAGCCGTCGACGGTGAACAGCACGACGGGTTCGACCTGCTGGAAGCGGTCCAGGACGCTGCGGGCGCCGAAGTCGGGGGCGCAGGAGGTCCAGACCGCGCCGACGGCGGCCGTGGCGAGCAGCGCGACGACGGCCTGGGGGACGTTCGGGAGGTAGCCGCTGACCGGGTCCCCCGGGCGCACGCCGAGGGCGCGCAGCTCGGCGGCCAGGGAGCCGACCTGGCGGCGCAGCTCGGCCCAGGTCACCGGGCGTGGTTCGTGCGTCTCGTCGACGTGCAGGAGGGCCGGCTCGTCGGGACGGGTGGCGGCGGCCCGCAGGGCGTGCTCGGCGTAGTTCAGGGTGGCGCCGGGGAACCATTGCGCGCCGGGCATCGCACGATCGCCCAGCACGCGCGCGCAGGGCGTGCTGAACCGGACGTCGAACCACTCCGTGACGGCTTGCCAGAACGCCTCCAGGTGGTCGACGGACCAGCGGTGCAGGGCCGGGTAGCCGCCCTCGGCCGGTGCTCCGTGGTGCTCGGCCGCCCAGAGCTGGAACTTCGTGATCTGTGCCTGGGCGATCCGCTGCGGATCGGGCTGCCAGAGCGGCAGGGGGTTCACGGTCGACATGGGGGCTCCCGGACTCTGCGCGTCGTGTGCGTCGGTCCGCGCACGTGCTGGGGTGTGCGCGTGACGCGGCTGACACGGACGATGCCATGTGATCGACTTCGGCACCAGGGTTGGTCCCACACAGTCCGTGCCGTGAAGATGTGGGCCGGACCTGGGTGAACGGCAGTTGAACGCGACCCGCCCGGTGGCCCGTCGGTGGCAGGGTGAGCGGCATGGACGGTCGTGACCTGGTGCGTTCGGTGAAGGCGGTCGGCTCCGCGGGGGCGGCCCAGGGGGTGCGCACCGTACGGGCCGCCTGGCGTCGGCGGCGCGCCGATGCCAAGGGCCTGCCGCCGCGGGGGGCGGAGCGCGCGCGGGTGCCCGGGGAGGTGCGGGACGCGCAGTCGGGGCCCGGCGGTGGTGTGCTGCGCTTCAGCCGGTCGCGGCTGCGCGTCCTGGTCGCGGTGAACGGCGCCGTCTTCTGGGGCTGGGACGGGGCCGGTCCCGAGCCGTCGTACGCCCTCGCCGGACCGTGTCCGGAGCCCGATCCGCGCGCGGTGCTGGAGCCGGACAAGGACGGCGGCTGGCGGGTCGTGGCCGAGCGGGTCACCGTCACCGTCTCGCGCCGGGGCGCCGTCGAGGTGTGCACGCCCGGCGGTGTCCTGCTGCGCCGCGATCTGCCGCCGCGGTGGTGGGAGCCGGCCGGCGGGGGCCCGGCGCGCTGGACGCAGCGGTCGCAGGTGGCGGCCGACGCCCGGTTCTTCGGCCTGGGCGGGCGTGCCTCGGGGCCGAGGCTGCGCGACGGTGTCCATCGTCTGTGGAACACCGATCCCGGGCACACGTCCGCCCCCGGGGACGACCCGGCGCACCTCACCATGCCGGTCCAGCTGGTCGTCGCGGACGCGGGCACGCATCTGGTGTTCCACGACAACTCCTGGGACGGCACGGTGACGCTGCGGGAGGGCGAGGAGGGCGCCGGTTCGGGGCACGACCGGCCCGGGGCGAGCGAGCTGAGGATGGACGGCGGTCCGCTGCGCTGCTGGGTGATCGTCGGTACTCCCGCGCGCGTGGCGCACACCTGGGCCTCGCTCACCGGCGCGGCCGCCCTGCCTCCCGCCTGGGCCCTCGGCCACCAGCACGCGCGCGGGGACGTCGGCGGCGAGCAGGAGCTGCGCCGGGTCGTCGACGGCTACCAGGAGCACGGTCTGCCGCTGGACGCCGTGCACCTGGGCAGCGGCCACCACGACGCCCACCGGGTGTTCACCGTGGACCAGGAGCGCTTCGGGAAGCTCCCGGTGCTCGCCGAGGAGCTGCGGCGGGACGGCATCCGGCTGGTGTCGGCCGTGGGCCCGGGGGTGCGGGCCGCGCCGGGCGACGCGGTGTACGACTCCGGTGCGGCACGGGACGCGTTCGTGCGGGACGTGTCGGGGAACGTCGTGCGGGGGGTGGGGCGGCCTGGAGAGACGGTCTTCCCGGACTTCACGGACGCGCGCGTACGCGCGTGGTGGGGCGGTCTGTACCGGGAGCGGCTGGACCAGGGGTTCTCGGGCTTCTGGCACGACGGGGACGAGCCGACGTCGTTCGCGGCCTTCGGTGAGAGGACGCTGCCCCGGTCGGCCCGGCACGCCCTGGAGGGACGTGGTGGCGACCACCGGGAGGCCCACAATGTGTACGGGCTGTGCATGGCCCGGGCCGGGTACGAGGGTCTGTGCGCGCTGCTGCCCGAGGAGCGGCCCTTCGTCCTCTCCCGCTCGGGCTGGGCCGGGACGCAGCGCTACGGCGGCACGTGGACGGGAGGGGCGGCCACCGGCTGGCCGGGGCTGCGGGCGTCGCTGGCGCTGGTGCTGGGGCTCGGACTGTGCGGGGTGCCCTGTGCGGGGCTGGACGTGGACGGGTCGGACGGCGTTCCCTCGCCCGAGCTGTTCCTGCGCCGGCTCCAGCTGGGCTCGTACCTGCCGCTGTTCCGGACGTACGCCGGTGTGCGGGCGGGGTGGCGGGAGCCGTGGGAGTTCGGCCCGGAGGTGCTCGCGCACGCGCGCGGGGCGCTGGTCGAGCGGCGTCGGCTGCTGCCGTACTTCGTGACGCTGGCGCACCTGGCACGGCGCACCGGGGCGCCCTGTGCGCGCCCGGTGTGGTGGAACTCGCCGGAGGACCGCGCGCTGCGCGACTGCGGGGACGCCTTCCTGCTCGGTGACGCCCTGCTGGTGGCGCCGGTGTTCGGTCCCGGTGTGCGGCAGCGGGTGGTGCGGCTGCCGCGGGGCCGCTGGTACGACACGGTCACCGAGCAGGCGTACGAGGGACCGGGGCAGGTGCGCGTCGACGCTCCCCTGGGGCGGATCCCCGTGCTCGCGCGCGCGGGTGCCGTGGTCCCCGTGCGGGGTGAGCGGGGCGGGCTGGAGCTGGAGGTGTGGGCGCCCGCCCCTGGGAGGACCGGGGGCGGGCAGGTGGTGCCCGACGCGGGCGACGGGTGGGACGAGCCGGAGATCGAGCGGTACGCCGTCCGCCGGCAGGGCCGTGAGGTGGTCGTGGAGCGGGAGGAGGGCGCGGGCGGGCCGATGCGTCCGGTGCGCGTCCGGGGGCTCGGCTGAGCCGGGGTCGGACGCCGGGGCCGGGATGTTCTGGCACGGATGTTCGTGGCCGGGACCGTACGCAGGCGGACACGCAGGCGGACACGCAGTCGGACACGCAGTCGGACGTACCGAGTCGGGCTCACGGAGTCGGACGTGCGCGGTCAGATGTAGCGGCCCTCGAACCAGGCCCGTACGGCCAGTGTGTGCAGCGGGAAGGCGAGCTGTTCGGGCCCGCGCAGCAGGTGCCAGCCCTCCGTCTCGTCGGTGGGGGCGGACTTCGGCAGGCTCTCGGCCGGACGTTCCGGGAGCAGGCCGAAGAGCAGCAGGTAGCCGTCGGGCGCGCTCATGGCGTCGGTGAGCCGCACCTCGCGAGCGGCCGCGTCGATGCCCGTCTCCTCCTTGAGTTCGCGGACCACGGCCTGCCGCCAGTCCTCCCGGTCGTCGATGAAGCCGCCCGGCAGTGCCGTGCCCCCGCGCGCGGGGGCGATGGTGCGGGTGATCACGACCAGGGCGGTGCCCTGGGGGTCGTACACGGGCTGGAGGGCGACCGCGACCGGCAGCGGGTTGCGGTAGACCACGGTCCCGCAGGCCGGGCAGGTGCGGGGCCAGCCGGTGACGCCCTCTCCGTAGGGCGCTCCGCAACTCGAACAGTGCGAGTTCGGTACGGAGTTGGCGGACGGGTGCTGAAGTTCGGACACGCGCGGACTGTATCCGATCAGGGCACGGACGGCTTCTGTCAGGCCGCCGGGTGTTCGGGCAGGGCTCGGGCCGGCTCGGGCTGGTACGTGTAGTGCCGTGTCATGTCTGCAACATCTGCTGGCGGCCAGGCGCCGGGCAGGGACCGGCAGCGTGCCCGCGCCCTTCCGGGCGCCTGCCTCAACCATCCCGCGCCGGATCCGTGCAATGTGGGACAAACTGATACCAGCGAGACCTCAGGGGCGGAAGGGGCCCGGCTCAGGGCCCGTTTCGCCGCTCCCGCAGATCCGCCTCCGACCCTCGCCCGAAGGGGTAGCCATGACGGACAACGCCGAGAAGTACGTGGCCGCGATCGACCAGGGCACCACGTCGAGCCGCTGCATCATCTTCGACCACAGCGGCGCGATCGTCGCCGTCGACCAGCGCGAACACCGCCAGATCTTCCCCAAGCCGGGCTGGGTGGAGCACGACGCCACCGAGATCTGGTCGAAGGTGCAGGCGGTGGTGGCGGGCGCGACGGCCAAGGCCGGACTGCGGGCCGGGCAGCTCAGCGCGCTGGGCATCACCAATCAGCGCGAGACGACCGTCCTGTGGGACCGCGCCACCGGGAAGCCGGTGCACAACGCCATCGTCTGGCAGGACACCCGTACCGCGGCGCTCTGCAACGAGCTGGGCGGCACGGACGGGCAGGACCGTTTCCGCGAGCAGACCGGGCTGCCGCTCGCCAGTTACTTCTCGGGGCCGAAGGCGGCCTGGCTGCTGGACAACGTGCCCGGGCTGCGCGAGCGCGCCGAGCGCGGCGAGATCGCCTTCGGCACGATCGACTCCTGGCTCATCTGGAACCTCACCGGCGGCACGGACGGCGGCCGGCACGTCACCGACGTCACCAACGCCTGCCGCACCATGCTGATGAACCTGGAGACGCTCCAGTGGGAGCCGTCCATCCTGGCGGCCATGAACGTGCCCGAGGCGGTGCTGCCGGAGATCCGGTCCTCCGCCGAGGTCTACGGCACCGCCGTGGGCCAGCTGGCGGGCGTACCGGTGGCCTCGGCCCTGGGCGACCAGCAGGCGGCCGTGTTCGGCCAGTGCTGCTACGACGTCGGGGACGCCAAGAACACCTACGGCACCGGCAGCTTCCTGCTCCTGAACACCGGCGACCGGCCCGTGCCCTCCAAGAGCGGCCTGCTCACCACCATGGGCTACAAGATCGGCGACGAGGCGCCCGTCTACTGCCTGGAGGGAGCCATCGCGATCACCGGCGCGCTGGTGCAGTGGTTCCGCGACCAGCTCGGCATCATCCGCACCGCGGACGACATCGAGCCACTGGCGGCGAGTGTCCGGGACAACGGCGGCGCGTACATCGTGCCCGCGTTCTCCGGGCTCTTCGCCCCGTACTGGCGTTCGGACGCGCGCGGGGTGGTCACGGGTCTGACCCGGTACGTCACCAAGGCCCACCTGGCGCGGGCCGTGCTGGAGGCGACCAGCTGGCAGACGCGTGAGGTCGTGGACGCGATGTACCAGGACTCCGGGGTGGAGCTGACGACCCTGAAGGTCGACGGCGGCATGACGAAGAACAACCTGCTCATGCAGCACCAGGCCGATGTGCTCGACGTGCCGGTGATCCGGCCCAAGGTCTCCGAGACCACCTGCCTGGGCGCCGCGTACGCGGCCGGACTCGCCACAGGTGTATGGAACGACCTGGACGAACTCAGGTCGCACTGGCAGAAGGACGCGGAATGGACCCCGTCCATGGACGCCTCCGTCCGCGACCGGCAGTACCACAACTGGCGCAAGGCCGTGGAGAAGAGCTTCGGCTGGCTGGAGGACGGCGAGGACTAGCCACGCGCGCGAGGGCCTGCGGTCCGTGCTCCACGCGCGAGGACTTACGGTCCGTGCTCCACGCGCGCGTGGCCGGCGACCGGTGCTCCACGCGCGCGTGCCGGGGCGGTGCGGCGGGGTCAGGTGGTCACGGTGCCGCGGCGTGCGGCCGCGTACTCCCCCGCGTGGCGGACGACGCCGATGAGGGCCTCCTTGACCGATTCGCGGTCCCGGGCGTCGCACAGCAGCACGGGGACGCCGTCGTCCAGGTCGAGGGCCTGGCGGACCGTCTCCACCGGGTAGCGGGCGGCTCCCTCGAAGCAGTTGACACCGATCACGAAGGGGATGGAGCGCCGCTCGAAGTAGTCGACGGCGGCGAAGCAGTCCTCCAGGCGCCGGGTGTCGGCCAGCACGACCGCCCCGAGCGCGCCCTCGGACAGCTCGTCCCACATGAACCAGAACCGCTCCTGCCCGGGCGTCCCGAACAGGTACAGCACCAGATCCTCTCGCAGCGTGATACGGCCGAAGTCCATGGCCACGGTGGTGGTGTGCTTGCCCTCCACTCCGCTGACGTCGTCGACCGGGCGGCCCGCCTCGGTGAGCACTTCCTCGGTGCGCAACGGCCTGATCTCGCTGACCGCGCCGACCAGGGTCGTCTTGCCCACGCCGAAGCCGCCGGCCACCAGGATCTTGAGCGTGAGCGGCTCGACCGGGGGCTTGCCGCGCTCAGTACGCCCGAAGATCATCGTTCTTCTTCTCCTGCTCGACGAGGGTCGGGGTCGGGTGGCGGTGGCCCGTAGCCTCCGCCGCCGGGGGTCTCGATGACGAGTACGTCGCCGGGAGCGACGTCCGCCGTATCGCTTCCGCCGAGGTCCCGGACGGAACCGTCCGGGTGTTCGACGCGGTTGGCGCCCAGGGCGCCGGGCTCGCCGCCCGCCATGCCGTAGGGCGCCACCCGGCGGTGCTGGGACAGGGTGGAGACGGTCATGGGCTCCAGGAAGCGGATGCGGCGTACCGCGCCGTCCCCGCCGCGCCACGCGCCCGCGCCGCCGCTGCCGTGCCGCACCGCGAACTCCTCCAGGCGCACGGGCAGCCGCCATTCGAGGACTTCGGGGTCGGTGAGGCGGGAGTTGGTCATATGGGTCTGGACGACACTCGCGCCCGGGAAGCCGTCGCCCGCGCCGGAACCGGAGGCGACGGTCTCGTAGTACTGGTGGTGTGCGTTGCCGAAGGTGACGTTGTTCATCGTCCCGGAGCCCTCGGCCTGGACGCCGAGTGCCGCGTAGAGCGCGCCGGTCAGGGACTGGGACGTCTCCACGTTGCCCGCGACGACGGCGGCCGGCGGCTCGGGGCTGAGCAGGGAACCGGGCGGTACGACGATCTCCAGGGGGCGCAGGCAGCCGTCGTTGAGCGGGATGTCGTCGGCGACCAGGGTGCGGAAGACGTACAGGACGGCCGCGTGGACGACGGAGAGGGGCGCGTTGAAGTTGGTGGGCGCCTGCGGTGAGGTGCCGGTGAAGTCGATGGTCGCCGACCGGTGCTCGCGGTCCACCCGGACGTGGACGCGGATGACGGCGCCCGAATCGGTCTCGTAGGCGCACTCCCCGTCGGCCAGGGCGCCGACGACCCGGCGGACGGCTTCCTCGGCGTTGTCCTGGACGTGCCGCATGTAGGCCTGGACGACGTCGAGGCCGAACTCCTCGATCATGCGGGCGACCTCGTCGACGCCCTTCTGGTTGGCGGCGATCTGGGCGCGCAGGTCGGCGAGGTTGGTGTCCGGGGCGCGGGAGGGGTGGGGGCCCGTGGTGAGCAGGCCGCGGGTCTCCTCCTCGCGCAGGCGGCCGCTCTCGGCGAGCAGCCAGTTGTCGAAGAGGACGCCTTCCTCGTCGATGGTGCGGCTGTCGGCGGGCATGGAGCCGGGCGCGATGCCGCCGATCTCGGCGTGGTGGCCGCGGGAGGCGACGTAGAAGAGGAGCCGGTCACGCCGGGTGCCGTCGGTGCCGAAGACCGGGGTGATGACGGTGATGTCCGGCAGGTGTGTGCCGCCGTGGTACGGGTCGTTGACGGCGTAGGTGTCCCCGGGCCTCATCCGGGAGCCGCGGCGCCGGATGACCTCTTTGACGCTGGTGCCCATCGAGCCCAGGTGGACGGGGATGTGCGGGGCGTTGGCCACGAGGTTCCCGTCCGGGTCGAACAGGGCGCAGGAGAAGTCCAGGCGTTCCTTGATGTTGACGGACTGCGCGGTGGCCTGCAGCCGGGCGCCCATCTGTTCGGCGATGGACATGAAGAGGTTGTTGAAGACCTCCAGCAGAACGGGATCCGCTTCCGTGTCCGGCCGGGAACTCTGCGTGACCGCCACGCGTTCCAGGATCAGCTGCCCGTCGTGGGCGGCGGCCCGCCAGCCGTCGTCGACGACGGTCGTCGCACTGGCCTCGGTGATGATCGCGGGTCCGGTGACGGTGGCGCCGGGAGGCAGGTCCTCGCGGCGGTGCAGGGGTACGTCGCGCCAGGCGCCGCCGGTGTGCAGCCGGACGGTCCCGGGTGTGCGGGAGCGGTCCGCGCGGGCGGGTTCGTACGGGGTGAGGGCGGACAGGTCGGGGGGTTCGGTGAGGCCGGTGGCCTCCACGGAGAGGGATTCGACGACGAGGGGGCGGTCGAGCGTGAAGGAGTACGTGCGGCGATGACGTTCTTCGAAGGCGTGCCGCATGGTGTCGGGGCCGGTCAGCTCGACGGTGAGGGTGGTGTCCGTGCCGTCGTAGCGGAGCTGGGCGCGCCGGGTGACGCGGACGTTCTCCTCGGGGACGGCCTCGGCGGCGAGTTCCGCGCGGGCCGCCGCCTCCAGGTCGTCGGCGGTTCGCAGGACGTCCGGCATGGCGTCCGGTCGCAGGGGTGCCTCGACGGACTGCTCGCGCATGGCGGTGGTGTCGGCGAGGCCCATGCCGAGCGCGGACAGGACGCCCGCCATGGGCGGCACCAGGACGGTGCGGATGCCGAGCGAGTCGGCGACCATGCAGGCGTGCTGCCCGCCCGCGCCGCCGAAGGTGGTGAGGGCGTAGCGGGTGACGTCGTGCCCCTGCTGCACGGAGATCCGCTTGACGGCGTTGGCGATGTTCGCGACGGCGATCCGCAGACAGCCCTCGGCGACCTGTTCCGGGGTGCGGTCGTCGCCGGTGTGCCGGCGGATCTTCCGGGCGAGCGCGGTGAAGCGGTCGTGGACGAGTTCCCCGTCGAGGGGCTGGTCGCCTCCGGGGCCGAAGACCTGGGGGAAGTGGGCCGGCTGGACGCGGCCGAGCATCACGTTGGCGTCGGTGACGGTGAGCGGGCCGCCGCCGCGGTAGCAGGCGGGTCCCGGGGCGGCTCCGGCCGAGTCGGGTCCCACGCGGTACCGGGAGCCGTCGAAGTGGAGGACGGAGCCGCCGCCCGCGGCCACCGTGTGGATGTCCAGCATGGGGGCCCGCAGCCGGACGCCCGCGATCTGCGTGGTGAGCACGCGTTCGTAGGCGCCGGCGTAGTGGGAGACGTCGGTGGAGGTGCCGCCCATGTCGAAGCCGATGACCCGCTCGTGGCCGGCGAGCCGGGACATGCGGGCCATGCCGACGATGCCGCCCGCGGGCCCGGACAGGACGGCGTCCTTGCCCCGGAACCGCCCCGCTTCGGTGAGCCCGCCGTTGGACTGCATGAACATCAGGCGGACGCCGTGCAGTTCGTCGGCGACATGCCGGACGTAGCGGCGCAGCACGGGCGAGAGGTAGGCGTCCACGACGGCCGTGTCACCGCGCGGGACGATCTTCATGAGGGGGCTGACCTCGCTGGACAGCGAGATCTGCGGGAAGCCGGTGCGGGCGGCCAGCTCGCCCACGGCCCGCTCGTGGGCGGGGTGCAGATGGCTGTGCAGGCAGACCACGGCGACGGCGCGGATCCCGTCGTCGTACGCCTCGCGCAGTGGCCCGGCGAGGGCGTCCAGGTCGGGCGGGCGCAGCACGGTGCCGTCGGCGGCGATGCGCTCGTCCACCTCGATGACGCGTTCGTGCAGCAGCTCGGGCAGGTCGATGCGGCGGGCGAAGATGTGCGGGCGGTTCTGGTAGGCGATGCGCGGCGCGTCGCGGAAGCCGCGGGTGATCACCAGGACGGTCCGCTCCCCCGTGCGTTCCAGCAGGGCGTTGGTGGCCACGGTGGTGCCCATGCGGACGGAGTCGACGGGGCCGGGGGCGGTGGCGAGGAGTTCGCGGACTCCGGCGACGGCCGCGTCGGCGTACCGCGCCGGGTTGTCGGACAGCAGTTTGCGCGTGAGGAGGCGACCGTCCGGACGCCTCGCGACGATGTCGGTGAACGTGCCGCCCCGGTCGACCCAGAACTGCCAGCCTGTCACGTCGTCACTCCGCTTCCACGCAGCTCACAGCGCCCGCAGCCCGCTGATCACGTCGCGCAGAATACTTTCGTCCGGCAGCTCGGCCGGAGGTACCGGACGGCTGACATGAACGTACTCCTCGTCCACGAGGTCACCGATCAGGACGCGCACCACACCGATCGGAAGATCGAGTTCCGCGGCGAGTTCGGCGACCGACTGCGGGGCCCGGCGGCACAGCTCGACGATGTCCACGTGTTCCGGGGACAGCGCGTGGTCCGCCTCCGGGTCGTCCACGTGGGGTTCGGTGACGACCACCGCGATCAGGTCGAGGCGGTGCTGCGCCGCGTGATTGGTGCGGCCCCGTGTCATGGCGTACGGGCGCACCACCGGCCCGGCCTCGTCGTCGAACCAGTGGCTTGCTGCCTGACCGTCTCCGCTCATGCCATCCCACTACCCGCCTGCGGGCAGGTCGGTACGCGGTGCGGCGCCCAGATGCACACCGACCCGCTTGACGAGGAGTGTCATCTCGTAGGCCACCTGGCCGATGTCGGACTCCGCGTCGGACAGGACGGCGAGGCAGCTGCCGTCCCCGGCGGCGGTGACGAACAGGAACGCCTCGTCCAGTTCGACGACCGTCTGCCGGACGCTGCCCGCCTCGAAGTGCCGGCCCACGCCCTTGGCGAGGCTGTGGAAGCCGGAGGCGACGGCGGCCAGGTGCTCACTGTCCTCGCGGGTCAGGTCCTTGGACACGCCGGTCGCCAGGCCGTCCCCGGAGAGCACGATGGCCTTGCGGATGCTGGCGACCCGGTCCACGAGGTCGTCCAGGAGCCAGTTCAGTTCCCTCTTGCCGGTCGGGCTGTGGCCGGTCGCGTTCGGTGCGGTCATCGACCGTCTCCCTTGGTCGTTCCTGGTGCTGTGCTGCCGTCGCGGACGTCGTCGCCCGCGTCGTTCTCCTCACGGCCGCGCCGCCAGCCGCGCTGGAGCGAGGCCATCCGGCTGCGTACCTCGTCGGCGTCCCGTCCGGCGGGGTCGACGTGGGTCCCGGTGTGCCGCTCGGGAGTCTGTCTGAGCTGGGGGGCGAGGTTCGCCTGCCGTACGCGCCGCGGCAGCGCCCCGGCCTCGGGCGCGGTCCCGCCGGCTCGGGGGGCGCGGCCCGGGACCGGCCCACCGCTGTCATCGCTGTCGCCGGGCGCGGGCGTGCGGGTGCGCTGCGGGAGGGCCGGCAGCTCGCCGCCTTCGCGCGGGGCGCGGGACGGGCCCGAGGGGCCGCCGCGCTCGCCGGGCGCGCCGACGGTGGTGGTGTCCGTGGTGTCCCTCCTCGGCGGCGGGCCGCCGCGGCGACGGGCCGGCAGCGGGGCCGGGGACTCCTCCCGCGGCGCGGTGGTGCCTGTGGCGTCCTGGTCGTCCGCTCCCCCGCGCCGAGGCCGCTGCCCGATGACCGGGCGCCCGTGCGAGCTGACCAGCTTGGGAGTGCGGCGCCGGGTCAGCGGGACCGGGAGATCGCCGGGCTCGCCGCCGCCGGCCTGCTCCGGCGCGTCCCGCCGGGCGGTGCCCGGCCGGTGCTCGGCCGCGGGACGGTCGGGCGTGCCGTCGCCCTGGGGGCGGGCCGGGGATCGGCGGGGGCGGAACAGACCGCCGCGTTCGCTGTCCTCGTCGGGGAGGGCGCCCGGGAAGGCCTCCAGGGGGGCCAGGCCGAGGGGGGCCTCCAGTTCCACCGGTCCGTCCAGGAGCGAGACCGGCAGTCCCGGCAGCTGGACGGGGGCCTGGGCGAGGGCGTCCCGGCGGCTCTCCTCCCGTTCGGTCTGCGTGGCGGGCCGGTCGAGACGGAAGCCGATGCCGTTGGTGTCGGGGACGTCGTCGGTCAGCAGCGCCTCGGGGATGAAGACGATCGCGGTGGTGCCGCCGTACGGCGACGGCTGGAGGGAGACGCGGACGTTCTGCCGCTGGGCGAGCCGGCTGATGACGAACAGTCCGAGGCGGTCGGTGTCGGAGAGTTCAAACTCCGGTGTCTCGGCCAGCCGGAGGTTGGCGTCCAGCAGGGTCTCGGCGGCCATGCCCAGGCCCCGGTCGTGGATCTCCAGGGTGAAGCCGTTGGCGACGCGTTCGCCGAGGACCTGGACGGCGGTGTGCGGCGGGGAGAACACGGTGGCGTTCTCCAGGAGTTCGGCGACGAGATGGGTGAGGTCGGCCACGGCGGACCCGGTGAGGGCGACCCGCGGCAGCCGCCGGACCTCGATGCGTTCGTAGTCCTCGACCTCGGCGACGGCGGCGCGGACGACGTCCATCAGCTGCACGGGCTTGCGCCACTGCCGGGACGGGGCGGCGCCGGAGAGGATCACCAGGCCCTCGGCGTGCCGGCGCATACGGGTGGTGAGGTGGTCGAGGCGGAACAGGTCGGCGAGTTCCTCGGTGTCCTCGGTCCGGCGCTCCATGGTGTCCAGCAGGGTGAGCTGCTTGTGCAGCAGGACCTGGCTGCGGCGGGCGAGGTTCACGAAGACCTCGGAGACGCCGGCGCGGAGTTCGGCCTGTTTCACGGCGGCCTCGACGGCGGCCCGCTGCAGGGTGTTGAGGGCCTGGCCGACCTCGCCCATCTCGTTCTTGTCGTATTCGAGGCGGGGCACCTCGGTCTCCACGTCGACCTGCTCGCCCGCCGACAGGCGGCGCATCACACTGGGCAGGCGCACCCCGGACGCCTCGTGGGCCTCCAGGCGCAGTTGCCGCAGGTCGCGGATGAGTCCGCGGCCGATGCGCACGGACAGGAAGAGGGAGACGAGCAGCGCGACCAGTCCGAGGACGCCGGCGACGGCGGCGCGCAGGATGACGTTCATCGCGACCGGGTGGACCCGGTCCTGGTAGCGGTCGTTGGCCCGGTCGTCGAGGGTGCCGAGATCGTCGAGGGCGCTCGCGGCGGCGGTGTCCCAGCTCTTCGCGGTCACCCCCCGCGGCATGCCCGATCCGGTGGCGGCGGCGGCCCGTTCGGCCGCGCGCAGCGGGGCGGAGGGGGCGCCGGACCAGAAGCTCTGGTAGCGGTCGCGTTCGGCGGCCGGCAGCAGCGGCAGGCTGATGTCGTACAGCAGGGACCGCTGAGCGGTGAGTGCGGCGACGTCCCGGCTCTCGTCGCGGGTGAGGGTGCCGACGACCAGCGAGGAGCCGAGCAGGGCGTCCTCGCGGGAGAGGAGTTCGCGGGCCCGGGCGAGGTTGACCAGGGCGCGGTACTGCTTGTCGAGTCCGGCGTCGTCGGCGAGGTGCAGGTCGGCGAGGAGGGCGTAGCAGGGATCGACGAGGTGGTCGTAGCGTTCGAGCGCCTGGGCGCGGTCGACGGTGCCGCCCTCGACGCCGCGGCGCAGTGCCGCGATCCCGTCGAAGGCTCGCAGTACGGCGGTCATCCGTCCGTGGTTGCCGGTGCCCATGGCCCTGCGGGCGCGGTGCGCCGCCGCGTTGCCGCGGA
The DNA here is from genome assembly GCF_040644175.1 of Streptomyces sp. NPDC047017. Taxonomy (NCBI): domain Bacteria; kingdom Bacillati; phylum Actinomycetota; class Actinomycetes; order Kitasatosporales; family Streptomycetaceae; genus Streptomyces; species Streptomyces sp. NPDC047017. Next base: position 21,349 of record NZ_JBEYVW010000016.1, read on the forward strand.
GCTTGGCCACGGCCTCGTCGGTGGCGGCCCGGCTGCGCCGCAGCGCGTCGAGGGTGTCGGCGGCGCGGGGGTCGGCGAGGTAGACGAGTGTCTGCCGGCGCTCCTGCTGGAGGACCCGCACGGTGTCCTCGGCGGGGTAGGCGACCTTCTCGACGACATAGGTCGCGTGGACCATCCGCGTCGCCTGCTGTCCTGTGACGACCGTGGCGAAGGCCCAGATCGCGGCCAGGGAGAGCAACGGCACGAGAAGCAGCGCCACGATCTTCCGGCGGATGGACTTCCCGCGAAAGCGCATGGCCTCCCCCAGCTCGACCCCCATCCGGAAGGGGGTACACATGTACGTCAACAAACGGCGCGAGCCTACTACCGACACACACGTATCTCGAAGGGCCGACCGGAGTTCAAACCTCCGCTCCCCTGCAAAGAGGTGGCGAGTTGTCCGGGCATGGCGTGAGATGGCGGGCCGGATCACCGGGGTGACGACCCGGCAAAACAGGTCATCCGCCCTGCCCGGTGGCCGATATTTTTCGCCTGCCGGGAATCTTCGGGACGTGTCGTTCGTCCTAGTCGATGGGAGATGGGGCGGAACGGGGCTGGAGCCGCGTCCCGTACCCGGGCGGCGTAGAACAGCGCAAGCCGGGCAGCCAATGGGGATCCGGTTCTTGGGACACCGGGGCGAGCGGTCTGCTGGCGGTGGGGAGTGACACCTTGATGGACACGGCGGAGCGACGCGGGAGGACCACCGGCGGTGGCGGCGGCAGGGTCGGGGCGGCGGTGCCCGCTCAGGTCCTGCCGGAGCAGGCCTCCTCCAAGCCGTTGTGGGTCGAGGAGCCCGCGCGCCGGCGCAGACTTCCGGACCCGGTGCGGGAGGCGGCCGTACGGGCGGTGCTGATCGCCTCCGTGACGCTCATCCTGGCCGTGGTGGCGTTCCTGTGCACCATGGCCGGCTCCTGGCCGGCGTTCCCGATGGTCATCAGCAGTGTGGCCGGCACGGTGGTGGCCACCTGGGCGGTGCTGGACGTCTGGGTGACCCGCCAGGTGTGGAACCAGCGCCACGGCGTGATCTCCGCCCCGAGCAGCACCGCCCGAAGCCTGCGGCGCGAGCGGCGCAAGGCCCGGCGGGAGCAGCGGTCGGCCGAGCGGACGCAGGAGCGGATACGCCGGGGCGGGGGCGCGGGGCGGCTGTCGCATCCGTGAGCGGGGGCGCATCCGTGAACGGGACGGCCTCGACGAGCCGTTGCGACCCCGGGTGGGTGGACCGGTGCGGTGACGCCGGGCGCAGGCCCTGCCTGTTCGTCTTCGGGTGGACGCACTGGGTGCGGTGACGGCGGCCGGGCCCGGCTTCCCGGGCGCCATACCGTCGCCGGTCTGGGACCGCGTCCAGGGCCTGCCTAGGCCGGGCGCTTGAACATGCGGGTCGCGGTGATCTCGCTGTGGGCGGCCTCCTCGGTGCGGGACTGCTGGGGCAGGCCGGGGCGCAGGTGTTCCTCGACGCTGATGTACTTCAGTCCGGCGCGCAGGTCGGCGTCGTTGCGCAGGCGGATGACCAGCGGGAACTCGGCCAGGGCGGTCGTGTCGAACAGGCCGGTGGTGTAGAGCAGCTGGACGCCGAGCGCGTCGGAGACGGCCCGCTGGAGTTCCAGCAGGTAGGTGGCGTTGGCGCGGCCGATGGGGTTGTCCAGGAACAGGGTGCCCGCGTGCCGGTGCTTGTCACGGCCCCGGTCGTTGGAGCGCAGGGCCGCCATCGTGCAGTACAGGGCGATGGCGGCGGTGAGCAGTTGGCCGCCCGAGAACACGTCGCCCATCTGCCCGACGGGCACGCGCTCGGCGCGCAGCACGGCGTCCGGCTTGAGGATCTCCACGGCCACGCCCTTGGGCTGGAGCGCGGCGCCGACCCCGCGCAGCAGCAGGGACATCCCGTCGCGGCGCAGGTCGGAGTTCTTCTTCACGGCGGCGCGGGTCGCCTCGTCGATGACCTCGCCGAGCCGCTCGGTCAAGGTCGCCTGGTCGGGCTCCTCGAAGCGGATGCGCAGGAACTCCTGCCCGGACCACTCGCCGAGCCCTTCCGGGAGGCGGGACAGGCGCTGGGCCGAGCGGAGCGTGGCGAGCGCGGACTCCACCAGGCCGCGCAGCCGGTCCACGATCGAGTCGCGGTTGCGCTCCAGCTGGGCCAGTTCGTCGGTGAGGACGCGCAGCCGGGGCGCGAACGCCTCGGCCCACTTCTGGGCGTGCTCGGGCAGCGCGGAGGCGGGCAGTTCGCGGATCTGCTGCCGCGCGGGGGTGCGTACCTGCTCGTAGCGGGTGGAGTTGGCGTGCCGGACGAGGACGTCGCTCGCCTCGCGCACGGCGGCCTCGGCGGCGGACAGGTCGGCGGCGCAGCCGCGCAGCGACCTGCGGGCCTCGGCCGCCGCCTGCCGGGCCGCCTCGGGGGTGCCCGGGTAGGGCTCCGGGGCCTGCGCCTCCTCGTCGCCGGTGTGCTCGCGCAGCAGGTCGCGGAGCAGGGCGGCGATCTCGTCGAAGCCGCTCGCCGCGTCCTCGGCGGCGCGGTGGGCCGCCAGCAGCTCGCCGTGCGCCGCACGGGCCTGGACCAGCGCCTCGGTGCGGGAGGTGAGTTCGGCGGTGGCCGTGCGCAGCAGGGCCTGGGCGTGCTCGGCGTCGCGCGGGAGCAGTTCCCCGGACAGCTCGGTGTGGGCGTCGCCGTCCTCGGGCGCCAGCCGCTCGGCCTCGCCGCGCAGCCGGCCGAGTTGTTCGCTCGCGGTCGACATCCGGGTCTCCAGGAGCTGCACCAGTTCCTCGGCGCGGGCGGCGGCGGCCTGGCGGGAGGGGCCGTCGGAGCCGTCCGGGGACCCGAGGAGCTGTTCCGCGCGGGTGCGGACCTTGTTGCTGAGGCGGTCCAGTTCGGCGCGGGCCGCGCTCTCGTCGCTCTCCGCTCGGGCCTGCTCGGCGCGCAGGTCGGCGCCGACGCCCACCTTCTCGTACACCTGGGAGGCGGCCCGGTACGCCTCGCGCAGGGCGGGCAGGGACGCCTCGGGAGCGTCCGCGCCGGCCTCGGGCAGGTCGTCGGGGGCGCCGGCGATCTCGGAGCGTTCGGCGCGCAGCGCGCGGGCGGTGCGGCGGGCGTCGTCGGCGGCGCGCTGGGCGGCGCGCCGGTCCTCGTCGGCGGCGCGGGCGCGCTCCAGGCACGACTGGGCGCGGGCCTCCGACTCGGCGGCCTCGTCGGCGAGTTCTCGCAGCCGGGCCTGCCAGCCGGCGCGTTCGCGCAGCCGGAAGGCGAGTCCGGCGAGGGCGTCGGCGGCGCGCCGGGCCTTCTGCGCGGTCTCCTGCCGCTCGTCGCGTACCTGCGCGGCCTCGGCGGCGGTCTCCTCGGCCTCGGCGCGTGCGGTGCGGGCCTCGGACAGCTCGGCCTCGGTCTCCTCGGCGAAGGCGTGTGCCTCGCGGGCGGCCTCGGCCAGTTCGGCCAGCCGTCCCGCCGGGCAGCCGGTGCGCCAGGAGGAGAGCCGGGCGGCCAGCTCGCGGTCCTTGCCGAGCCGGGCGGCGAGCCGGCGGATCTCCTCGTCCCGCTCGGTGGCCCGGGCGCGCAGCGTCTGCCGTTCCTCGTCGGCGGCGTGCTCGTCGTGCATGGCCGGGTTCGGCGGCACCAGGAAGACGTCGGTGGGCGTGGCGTCGGCCGCCGGGGTGGGGGCGAGCAGGGCGGCGGCGGTGCCGACGGCCACGGCGGAGCGGGGCAGCAGGGCGGCGTCGGCGAGGGCGGCGCGGGCCCGGGCGTGTGTGTCCGGGTCGGTGATGATCACGCCGTCGACGAGTTCGGGCCGGGCGGCCAGCACGCGCGCGTGGTCGGCGGGGTCGACGGCCTGGGCGAGGTAGCGCCAGCCGGGCAGTGCGGGAATGCCGTGCTCGCCGAGGAACTCGACGGTGGCCAGCACATCGGGTCCGGGCGGCAGCAGGCCGCCGTCACCGAGCGCGCCGAGGATGCGGGAGTCGTCGGCGGCGGCCGTACGCAGCTCGAACAGGTGCCGCTCGGCGGAGGAGACGGCGTCGTCGAGGAAGGCGCGCAGCTCGTCGGCGAAGCGGTCCAGGTCCTCCGGTGTGAGGGCGTCCTCGACGGGCCGGTGCGGTCCTTCGGCGCCGGTCCCGGCCGTCGGCGCGGTCCGGGTCCCGCCGGCGTCGTCGGACCCGCTGCGGGGGCCCGGCACGCCGAGCCGGGCGACCGCCGGGCCCGTGCCCGTGCCCGGCAGCCCCAGCAGCTCCGCGAGCCGCTCCTCGCCCGCCAGCGCCTCGGCGGTCCGCCGCTCGGCCCGGTACGCCCGTTCGGTCGCGGCCGTCGCGTCGGCTGCGCGGGCCGCGGTGAGTTCGGCGCGGGACTCGGCCGAGGCCGTCTCGCGGGCCTGCTCCGCCGCCTTCCGGGACACCTCGCGGGCCGCGTCCCAGGCGGCGACGGCCGTCTTCTCGGCGTCGCTGGCGGCCAGGGCCGCCCGGGCCGGGTCGGCGTCGGGGGCGCTGTCGTCGAGCCAGCCCGCGCGGACGGCCTCGGCGGTCTCCTGCTCGACCTCGGTGAGCCGCTGGCGCAGATGACCGGCCTCGCTGCGGGCGCGCTGCGCCTCGGTGGCGGCGGCCGTCGCGTCCCGGTGGGCCGTCTCGCCCAGCTCCTGGAGGTGCGCGGACCGCTCCTCGCCCTCGTTGGCGAGCGACTCGGCGCTCTCCGCGGCCGCGTGCAGGGCCCGTACGAGGTCCACGGCGGCCTTGGCACGGGCGGCGAGGGCCGGGGCCGCGTCCCGTTCGGCTTCCTGGATCGCCGCGGAGACCCGGGACACGCGGTCGGCGGCGGCGCGGTGGCGCAGCGCGGCCTCGGCGGCCTGCCACGCGGAGTGCAGGGTGCGGGCGTCGGCCAGTTCGCGTTTCTGCGCGGCGGCGGACTTCTCGGCGGCGGCCAGGGCCAGCGAGGCGTGCCGGTAGGCGAGTTCGGCGGCGATCAGGGCGCCGCGCTCGCGGGCGCCCTCGGAGTGCGTGACGGTGTAGGCGGCGGCGGTGACGCGCTGGGCGAGGTCGGAGGCGCGCACCCGCTCCTGCACCGCGCGGGCGGACAGCCGCCGCGCCAGCGTGCGGGTACGGCGCTCCGCTCCGGCGTGCACGTCCCGCGCGCGGGCGCGGGTCTCGGCGGCCTCGACGATCCGGCCGAGCAGGTCGGCCGAGCCGGCGGTGAAGTCGCGTTCGGCGATCAGCTCGGCCCGCCGGCCCAGCTTGTTGCCGAAGCCGCTGACCAGGTCGGCCAGTCCGTCGGTGTCCCGGGTGTCGGTGACGGCGCGCAGCAGCAGGTCGGTGAAGTCGGAGTCCTTCTTCACCGCGAACAGGCCGGCCGCCTCGCCCTCGTCGGCGTTCATCTCCCGCTGGTAGCGGAAGAGTTCGGGGTCGAGACCGAGGTCGCCGAGGTGTTCGATCCAGCGGTCGTGGATCTCCTCCCAGTGCGCCTCCAGGTGCGGGTACGCCTTGCCCGCCTCGGTGAGTGCGTCCCGGAAGCCCTTCATGGTGCGGCGCCGGCCCTGGGCGCCCGAGGTGCCCTCGGCGGGCGGCCGCACGGAGGTGGCCTCGGCGACGGGGAGGCTGTCCAGGGTGAGGCCGGGGCCGGGCCGGAAGGAGTACCAGGCCTCGGCGAACTTGCGCGGGTCGTTGGAGACCTGGCGGCCGCGCCACTCGCTCGCCTTGCCGACGACGACGCACTCGCCGGTCTGCACGTGCTGCCACTCCAGGGCGACGTGCCCGCAGTCGTCGGCGAGCAGGAACTTGCGCAGCACGCCGGAGCTGGCGCCGCCGAGGGTGTTGCGGTGGCCGGGCAGCATCACCGAGAAGATCAGCTTGAGCAGGACCGACTTGCCGCCGCCGTTCTCCAGGAAGAGCACGCCCGCGGGTGCGGGGCGGCGCGGCGGGCCGACCGGCTCCTCCTCGAAGAACTCCGCCTGGGTGGGCGCGGGGTCGGGCACCGGCTCGCCCACGCCGCGCAGGTCAAGCACGGTGTCGGCGTAGCGCGCACCGGCGGGTCCGATGGAATAGAGGCGGACCCGGGACAGCTCGTACATGGCGGACTCTCGTCAGTCTTCTTGCGGTTCGGCGTGGTTCAGGGGGTCAGGGCTGGGCGGGGGCGTGGAAGGGCAGCCCGGCGTCGGCGACCAGTTCCAGGTCGTCGGTGTCCTCGCCGGGCAGCAGGCTCGGCGTGCCGTCGGTCACCGGGACGACGCCCAGTTCCAGGAGTTCGGCCATGGCGGCGCCGGCCGCCATGTCGCGCACCTGGAGCTGGTAGCGGGCGGTGGTGCGGTAGGTGCCGCCGCTCTCGTCTCCGGTGCGCTGCAGGAACCCGGAGTCGGTGAGGAACGCCAGGGCCTTGGCGACGATGCCGGTGGTGGAGGCGGCGGGGCGGCGGGCGTCCTTGGTGGCGCCGGTCGCGCTGCGCCGCGCCCAGATCCGCCAGGCGGCCTCCAGGCCGGGCGCGTCGGTGGCCGGGTCGGTGTTCTCGCCCTGCTCCTCGGCGCGTTCCTCCAGGCGGCGGCACGCCTGGCGGACGAAGGCGTCCACGCCGTTGACCGTGACGCGGCCGATGTAGCCGTCGTCGGCCAGGTCCTCCGGGCGCGGGAACGCCAGGGCGGCCACGGCGAGGTGGGCGAGTCCGTGCAGGAAGCGGTCGGCGGAGTCGGCGGCGGCACGGCGGGCGTAGTCGCCCATGCGGACGGCGAACACGGAGTCCTCGGCGGCCGTGACCGCCATGCCCGCGCGCGGGGACACCTCCAGGACGACCAGGCCGAGTCCGGCGGCCACGGCGTCCGCGAGCCGGGCGAACGCCGGGTCCTCGCGGTGGCGGCGCAGCAGGTCGGCGTACTCCTGGTCCCGGGCCGGCTGCAGCTTGGGCTGCAGGCCGAAGGCGACCAGCCGGGCCGCGTCGGCGGCGTCGGCGGGGGTGACGGCGGCCGTCACGGCCGGCCCACCGGCTTCCGGCTCACTCCGGTCGACGTGCTCGGTCACGGACACAACTCCTTGGTCTGAGAACTGGGGGCGGGGGCGCTCGGGCGGGAGGCGCGGGGCGGGGCGCTCGGCCGCAGGGCGCGGGGCGGTGTACCCGGAAGCGGGGCGCTGGACGGCGTACCGGCCGTTCGAGGGCCGCGCGGCACGGCCCGGGCGGCCCCGTACGGGTGGGCCGGGTGCGGCGGCGGGAGCTTCACGTGGCCTCCGTACGGGTGGGCCGGTCCCAGTGGCGGGCGCGTCACGCCGCCTCCGTCCGGTCCGCGGCCATGCCCGCCGCGTCCAGCAGGGCCATGCCCACGATCAGGTCGGCGCCGCCGAACCCCGGATCGTCCAGCTCCATGCCGTCGTCCACGGCGAAGAGCAGCTTCTCCTCGCCCTGCCGGTAGGCGGTGCCGACCGGCGGGCTGGCCGCGTGCACGGCCAGCAGGGCGACCAGATAGGGCAGGTCGGCGTCCTTGCGGCGGGCCTCGGCCAGCAGTCCGGACAGCCGTCGCGGGGCGTCGGCGGGCAGGTCCAGCAACTCCATGGCGGCCGCCAGCTGCTCCTCGCTGAAGCGGCTGTCGTCCGGGGTGGCGATCAGGTCCGGCTCGGGCATCTCCGCGCCCAGGTGCTCGCGCTCCACGGGCGGGGTGAGCAGTATGTCGACGAGGTCACCGACCCGGACGGACACCGGGGTGCGCAGTCCGGTCCCGTGCCCGAAGAAGGCGTCCGTGACGCGGACGGCCCGCTCCAGCGGCAGCGGGAGCGTGGGCGCGAGCAGGTGGCCGTAGAGGTCCGTCCCCGAGGTGGTCAGGGGGGTGGCGAACGCCTGCCGGTCCTGCTCGGCGCGGAACAGCGGGCCGGCCTCCAGCAGCCGGGACTGGAGCTGGGTGTGCCGGCGGATGCAGTCCTTGACGATGTCGACCAGCTCGGCGGCGCGCCGCTTGTGCTCGGGCTCCTCGGTCTCGTCGCGGGCCTTGCGGATGTTGGTGAGGATCGCGTTCTCGTGGCGGTAGCGGTCGGCGACGTGGTCCAGCGCCTCGGCGATCATGTCCGGTACGGCGCTGAGCCAGTCCACCGCGCGGACGTTGCGCCGGGTGGCGTCCAGGGCGCGGCGCAGGGTCTCGGAGTACTGCACGGTCCGGTAGCGGGCCTGCTCGGCGGCGAGCTGGGCGTCGGCGAGCCGGCCGCGGTTGATGAGCACCTCCAGCTTGACCTCGGCGGCGATCTGCGCGCTGGTGACATCGGTGTCCAGGGCGCCGACGAGGACGTTGACCGCCTCGTCGGTCGTGCGCAGGTAGACGCTGCCGCCCGGTCCGGGCACCTCTTCGATCAGCTTGAAGTCGTAGTCCCGGCGCACATAGGTGCCGTCCGGCGCGAACGTGCCGTACACCGCGCGGAAGCCGCGGTCGGCGCTGCCGACGTTGATCAGGTTCTCCAGGACCCAGCGGGCCACCCGCTCGTGCTCGGCGGCCGGCCGCCGCGGGGCCTGGGCGGCGACGCGCGGGACGAGCCGGGCGGCGACCTGGTCGTGGTCGGCGCCGGTGTCGAAGTCCATGTTCAGGGTGACGAGGTCGATGGCGGCGAGCGCGATCTCCGCCATGCCGTACACCGAGTACTCGCCCGCGAGGTTCGCCTTGCGCGCGTCGAGGTCGTGCAGCGGCGCGGTGCAGGCGAGCGCGCGCAGCCGCCGCGCCAGTCCCTCGTCGGCGGCCGGACCCGGTGCGGGGCGCGGCCCCGCGCTGAACTGGGGCGGAACGCTGTCCGTCGATGCTGGCGAAGTCACGGTGCACAGACTAGGTCCTCGGTCTGACATCGGCCCAAACGGCGCAGACGCACCCCCGGCGGCAGCCACCGTCACCGCCCGGCGGCGCCCGCCGTCACCACTCCGCGACGCCCGCCGTCACCACTCCGCGGCGTCCCGCGACGCCCCGCACGTGACCCGTCACCCGACCCCCGGACCCCCCGTCACTCTTCCAGCCCGACCCGCCTCCGGTAGACCTCCACGACCTTCTCCAGCGAGTCGTCCAGGTAGACCGCGAGCATGCGTTCCGCCGTACCGCGCTCCCCCGCCTGGAGCGCCCGGAGGATCTCCTGGTTGCGGGTGAGGTAGGGCTCGTGCAGGCGGCGCGGGTCGTCCACGACGTGAAAGGCCAGGCGCAGTTCGGCGAAGACGCTGCGCATGAGTTCGCCGGTGCGCTCACTGCCCGCGAGCGCCACCAGTTCGCGGTGGAAGTGGATGTTGGCGGTGCCCAGCTCTTTCCAGTCACCTTCGCGCGCGGCCCGCTGCCCGTCCGCGACGGCCCCGGCGAGGCCGTCGAGCGCGTAGGGCGGCTCGCCCAGGCCCCGTACGACCGCGCACTCCACGAGGCGGCGGGTGCGGTAGATGTCCTCGACGTCCTCGACGGCCAGCACCCGCACGAAGACGCCGCGGTTCAACTCGTGGACGAGCAGCCGCTCGTGGGTGAGCAGCCGGAACGCCTCGCGCAGCGTGTTGCGGGAGACGCCGAGCGCGCCGCCGATGCTGTCCTCCGACAGCCGGGTGCCGGGCGGGAAGTAGCCCTCGGCGATACGGCTTCTGAGGATGTCCGAGACCCGCTCTGCGGTGCTGGTGCGGCCCAGCAGGGCGCGGTCGTCGGCCAGTGACGTCAGCGGCTCTCCCATGCCCGGAATTCAACCGCAGACGCAAGGACGAGACAACAGGGGTATTGAAGGATCGTTCAACGATCCTCTACCTTGCTCGTCATCGCACGGCTCAGTTCCCGCACTCTCCGTCCCTCAGCTGCGAGGTGCCCATGAGCACGACTCCCCCACCGCGGTCCCTGCCCCCCGGTGCTCGGACCGGACCGGCCGAACCCGCCCGGGAGGAGGGCGCGTTCGGCTGGCTGCGCGCCCTCGACCCGCGCGGCCGCCGCGCCTTCGCGGGCGCGTTCGGCGGCTACGCGCTGGACTCGTACGACTACTTCACGCTGCCGCTGAGCATGGTCGCGCTGGCGGCGTACTTCGGCCTGGACAGCGGCCAGACGGGCCTGTTCACCACCGTCACGCTGGTGGTCTCCGCGGTCGGCGGGGCGCTGGCCGGTGTGGTCGCGGACCGGTTCGGCCGGGTGCGGGCGCTGGTGATCACCGTCGCCACCTACGCGGTGTTCACGGTGGCCTGCGGTTTCGCGCCCGACTACGGGACACTGCTGGCCTTCCGGGCGTTGCAAGGGCTCGGGTTCGGCGGCGAGTGGGCGGTCGGCGCGATCCTGGTCGCCGAGTACGCGAGCGCGCGGCACCGGGGCCGCACCCTGGGCGCGGTGCAGAGTTCCTGGGCGGTCGGCTGGGCACTGGCCGCGGTCGTGTACACGCTGGTGTTCTCCGTCGCCGGGGACGACCTGGCCTGGCGCGTGATGTTCTGGACCGGCGCGCTGCCCGCGCTGCTGGTGCTGTGGGTACGGCGCCGGGTGCACGACGCGCCGCAGGCGACAGCGGTCCGGGAGCAGAGCGCCCGGAAGGGCTCCTTCGCGGCGATCTTCGCGCCGGGCACGGCCGGATCGCCCGGCCTGCTGCGCACCACCGTCTTCGCGAGCCTGCTCTCCACCGGTGTCCAGGGCGGCTACTACACGCTGGCCACCTGGGTGCCGACGTACCTGAAGACCGAGCGGGGCCTGTCGGTCGTGGGCACCGGCTCGTACCTGACGTTCCTCATCTCGGGCGCGTTCGCCGGGTACCTGACGGGCGGCTGGCTCACCGACGCGCTGGGCCGGCGGCGCACCATCTGGCTGTTCGCGCTGCTGTCGGCGGTGTGCGTGCTGGCGTACGCGAACATCCCGGACGGCTCGAACACCCTGCTGCTGGTGCTGGGCTTCCCGCTCGGGTTCTGCATGTCGGCGATCTTCAGCGGCTTCGGATCCTACCTCAGCGAGCTGTACCCGACGGCGGTGCGCGGCACCGGCCAGGGCTTCACGTACAACACGGGACGCGCCGTGGGCGCCGTCTTCCCGACCCTGGTCGGCTATCTGACCGACAGCTGGGGCGTGGGCGGCGCGCTGGTCTTCGGCGCGATCGGCTACGGCATCGCGGCGCTCGCGCTGCTCGGACTGCCGGAGACACGCGGGAAGGAACTGACGTGAACGGCACCCACACCACCACGGGCCACCGCCCGGCGGACATCACGGAAGATCACCCGGTGGCCGCCACCGGAGACAACGCCGCGGCCGTCGGCGACCGTCCGGTCGTACTCGTCGACGAGCACGCGCACGCGTGGAGCCCGCACGCCGCCCGGGAGCGCTTCCGGGCCGGGCTGATCGGTCCCACCGCCGGGGTCGCCGCGGGCCACACCCAGGTGAACCTGATCGCGGTCCCGGCCGACTGGGCGTACGACATGCTGCTGTTCTGCCAGCGCAACCCCAAGCCGTGCCCGGTCCTGGACGTCACCGACGCCGGCTCGGTCACGAGCGCCCTCGCCGAGGGCGCGGACCTGCGCACCGACCTGCCCCGCTACCGCGTGTGGCAGGACGGCGAGCTGGTGGCCGAACCGGCCGACGTGCGCGCACACTGGCGCGCGGACCTGGTGACGTTCCTCATCGGGTGCAGCTTCACCTTCGAGTGGGCGCTGACGGCGGCGGGTGTCCCGATCCGCCACATCGAGCAGGGCCGGAACGTGCCGATGTACGTGACGAGCCGTCAGTGCCGCCCCGCCGGACGGCTGCACGGCCCCCTGGTGGTCTCCATGCGGCCGGTGCCGCCCCAGCACCTGTCGGCGGCGATCCGGGAGAGCAGCCTGCTCCCGGCGGTGCACGGCGCTCCCGTGCACTGCGGCGAGCCGGGCGGGCTGGGCATCGAGGACCTCGGCCGCCCCGACTTCGGTGACCGGGTGGACGCCGGACCGGACGACATCCCGGTGTTCTGGGCCTGCGGGGTGACCCCGCAGGCGGCGGTGATGGCCTCCCGGCCGCCGTTCGCCATCACCCACGCGCCGGGGCAGATGTTCCTGACCGACGCCCGCGACGAGCAGTACCGCGTGGCGTGAGACGACCGACGAGCAGTACCGCATGCCCGAGAAGACCTGGGAAGAGACGTGAGCCATCCATGACCTCCATCGACCTGAACGCCGACCTGGGCGAGGGCTTCGGCCGCTGGCGGCTGACCGACGACGAGCGGCTGCTGTCCGTGGTCACCAGTGCCAACGTGGCCTGCGGCTTCCATGCCGGGGACGCCGTCACCATGCGCCGGGTGTGCGAACTGGCGGCCGCGCGCGGGGTGCGGATCGGCGCGCAGGTCTCCTACCGGGACCTCGCCGGGTTCGGGCGGCGCGCGATGGACGTGCCGTCCGCGGAGCTGGCGGCCGAGGTGGCCTACCAGATCGGTGCCCTGGAGGTCTTCGCGCGGGCGGCCGGCACCCGCGTGTCGTACGTCAAGCCGCACGGAGCCCTCTACAACCGGGCCGTGCACGACGAGGAGCAGGCCGCCGCGGTCGTCGAGGGGGTCCTGCTGGCCGACGCGGGGCTGCCGGTGCTGGGGCTGCCGGGGTCGCGGCTGCTGGAGCTGGCCGCGCGGGCCGGGCTCCCCGCCGTCACCGAGGCGTTCGCGGACCGCGCCTACACCGACGAGGGCACGCTCGTGCCGCGCGGCCGGGACGGCGCGGTGGTCACCGACGCGGACACGGTCGTGGAGCGCTCGGTGGGCCTGGCCCGCTCCGGTACGGTCGCCGCGCACTCCGGGACGCTGATCGAGGTACGGGCCCGCTCCCTGTGCCTGCACGGGGACACGCCGGGCGCGGTGGAACTGGCCCGGCGGGTCCGGGAACGGCTGGTGGCTTCGGGCGTGCGGGTGGAGTCCTTCGCGTGAGCGGGCTGCGGGGGCCTGGCGGGACGCGGGGGCCAAGTGGACCGAACGGTCTGAGAGAGCTGCGGGTGCTGCCCGCCGGTGACGGCGCGCTGCTCGTCGAGGTCTCCTCCGGCCCCGCGGCGGAGGCCCTGCACGCGGAGCTGGTGCGCCGTCGCGCCGAGGGGCTGCTGAGCGTGCGGGAGATCGTCCCCGCGGCCCGTACGGTCCTCCTGGACGGCCTCGCCGACCCCGACCGGGTGGCCCGTGAGCTGACCGCCGCCGAGGTGCCGGACGCGCCCCCGCGCGGGGAGCGGACCGTGGAACTGCCGGTGCGTTACGACGGCCCGGACCTCGCGGCCGTCGCCGCCCACTGGAAGGTGTCCGGGCCGGAGGTCGCCCGGATCCACGCGGCCACCGAGTTCCGTGTCGCCTTCTGCGGGTTCGCGCCCGGCTTCGGGTACCTCACCGGCCTGCCCGACCACTGCCACGTCCCGCGCCGGGCCACTCCGCGCACGGCGGTCCCGGCCGGCGCGGTGGGGCTGGCGGGCCCGTACACGGGGGTGTACCCGCGCTCGTCGCCGGGTGGCTGGCAGCTGATCGGCACGACCGACGCGGTGCTGTGGGACCACGCGCGCGTGCCGGCCGCGCTGCTGTCCCCGAACACGCGCGTGCGGTTCGTGCCGGTCGAGCGGCTGGGGGCGGCATGACGGACCGCGCGCTCGTCGTCGTACGCGCCGGGGCGCTGACCACCGTGCAGGACGAGGGCCGCCCCGGGCACGCGCACCTCGGGGTACCCCGCTCCGGGGCGCTGGACGCGCCGGCCGCCGCACTGGTCAACCGGCTGGTCGGCAACCCGCGCGGGGCCGCCGTCCTGGAGACCACGCTCACCGGGTGTGCGCTGCGGCCCCGCTCGGCCGTCACCGTGGCGGTCGGGGGCGCGCCCTGCCCGGTGTCGGTGGACGGGCGGCCGGTCGCCTGGGGAGCGCCGGTACGGGTCCCGGCGGGGGCGCTGCTGGAGGTGGGGGCGGCCGTCCGGGGCGTACGCGGCTACGTCGCCGTCTGCGGCGGTGTCGCCGTCGAACCGGTCCTGGGCAGCCGTTCCACGGACCTGCTGTCCGGGCTCGGTCCCCCGCCGCTGGCCGACGGCGCGATGCTCCCCCTGGGGAGGCCGGCCGGCCCTCCCGCGCGCGTGGACGTGGCCCCGCAGCCGGCGCCGCCGGCCGAGCTGGTGCTGCGGATGACCTGGGGGCCGCGCGAGGACTGGTTCACGCCGGGAGCCCGGCAGGAGTTCGTCTCGCGCCCGTACCGGGTGTCCTCGGCGAGCAACCGCATCGGGCTGCGTACCGAAGGGCCCGCCCTGGGCCGGGCACGGGAGGGCGAACTCGCCAGCGAGGGCATGGTCCTGGGCGCGGTGCAGGTGCCGCCGGACGGCCGCCCGGTGATCTTCCTCGCCGACCATCCCACCACCGGCGGCTACCCGGTGATCGCCGTCGTCCACGCCGCCGACCTCCCGGCCGCCGCACAGGCGGCTCCGGGCACGCCGGTGCGGTTCGTGGCGGTACGGGGGCGGCGGTCGCCGTAGCGCGCATCCGCGCCGCCGCCCCGTCCGACGCCGGAGGCCGGGGCGGCGGCGCGGATGAGGGGTTTGCCGGTGGTCACCGGGTGGGACATCCGGACGCCCGACTCGCACCGGCGGACGGTCACCGGACGGAAACGTGCGCCGTCGTCGGCCGATCACCGGCCGGGAGCGGGCGGCTCAGCCCACCGGGCTGCCACGGGTTGGGAGTGCCCGGCCGCCCGCCGGGCGCTCACCGAGCGGGGAGCGTTCGCCACCTCCGCGCCACACGATCACGGGCAGGGACGTCCGGCACACCCGGACTGCACGATCACCGGCCGGAGAACGCCTGGCGTACCCCGTCTGCCGATCCGATCACCACGCGGGAGCGTCCGCCCCCTCCGGCCGAGCACTGGGCCGGAACGCCCGGCTCATACCCGCCGGGTGATCACCTGGCCGGACGGCCCAGCCAGCTCCCCCGCCGCTCGGCCACCCGGCCGGAAGGTCCGGCTCGCAGCCCCCGCCCCGGCCGACCGGTCGCCCGCCGGACGGCCCAGCCCGCCGGCTCCCCGCCCGCTCACCCGGCCGGAATGTCCGGCTCGATCCGGTTGCGTACCGCCGTCTGTACCTCGGCCTCCTCGGCCGGGTCGGCGGCGAGGCGGCGCAGGCGCTCGACCACGCGCTGGTCGCCGGTCTCGGCGTAGCGGGCGGCGAGTTCGCGGGTGGTCTCCTCGCAGTCCCACAGGCACTCGACGGCGAATCCGGTGGCGAAGGAGGGGTCGGTGGCGGCCAGCGCGCGGGCGGCGCGGCCCCGCAGATGGGAGGAGGCCGTCTCGCGGTAGACATGGCGCAGCACGGGCGCGGCGCAGGCGATGCCGAGCCGCCCGGCGCCGTCCACCAGGGTCCACAGGGTGGCCGCGTCGGGTCCCTCGCCGCGGACGGCCTCGCGCAGGGCGGCCAGGACCAGATCGCGGTCGCGGGCGCCGCCGCGGCAGGCGAGCACGCGTCCGGCGGCGGCGCCCAGCGGATCGGGGCGGCGGGCCCAGCCGCGCGCCCGGTCGACGGCGGCGACACTGCGCATGCGTTCGAAGGCGTCGACGGCGGCCTCCACCACAGGGGCCGGGCCGTCGGACACGGCCGCCTCGATCAGGTCGAGGGTGTCCGGGTCGTTGCCGTCGGCCAGGTAGCGCAGGGCGGTGCAACGGGCGCCCTCGGTACCCTGCCGGGCCGCCTCCAGGATCTCGGGCCGGTCCTCGGGGCCCGCGACGGCGGCCAGACAGCGGGCGGCCGGGACATGGAGGGCCGCGCCGCGCTCGGCGCCCTGCTGGGCCCACTCGAACACGGCCCGCACGCTCCAGCCGGGGCGGGGCCCGGCGGGGCGCAGCTGGCGCTGCCAGCGGTCGAAGCAGCCGGTCTCGTGGGCGGCGCGCACCCGTTCGGCGATCGCCGGGCGCGGGTCATCGGCCCACAGCCGCCAGGGCCGCGGCTCGAAGGCGTCGCGCACCGCGGCGGCCAGCTCGGCCTCGCCCTCGGCGTCGGTGGCGAAGCGCGCGAGGACCGGGGCGGCCAGGGCGCGCAGCCCGGCGTCGTCGTCGCGCAGCGCCAGCTCGTCCAGGGCCCAGGCCCAGTTGGCACCGCGGGCGGCGTACGCGCGCAGCAGGACGAGGGCGTCCCGCCGGCCGTAGGAGGAGAGGTGCCCCAGCACGGCGAGGGCGAGCCCGGTGCGCGACTCGTCGGCGTCGAGGAGGTCCTCGGGGGCGAAGAGGTGCGCCTCGATGGCGTCCAGCTCGCCGTTCAGGTCGAGGAAGAGCCGGGCGTAGTACAGGGAGCGGTTCTCCACCTGCCAGTCGTGGCGGGGGTCGTGCAGTACACAGTGGTTCAATGCCGCGAGCGCTTCGGCGCGGGGGGCGGTGAGCGCGTGCAGTGTGCCGTCGCCGCGGCCCCGCTGGAGCAGGCCGAGCAGCGTGCCGCTGGGCGCTATGACCGGATCGAACATGGGAAACAGCCTCACATCAAGCGTCGACGCAACCGGGGAACGCGCACTACCTGGCCACGTGACAACACGTCGGGGCGCCCGCCGTCTCTTGCTTGCTGTAGACCATCTTCCTCTGCCTCTCGTCGGTGGCCCATGCGGGCCGCTTCACGGTCCGCGCGGTGCGGCAACACCTGCCCAACCGCCGCGTCCATGAATCACGACGTCATGATGACCCGGTGGGTGCGCTGCCGCGACCGAAATTTCCGGCGGCCCCGTACCGCCTCCCCCGTTTTCAGTGTCGTTGCTGGTCAAGGGGCCGTTTCAGCTGATCACGGCCCCTGCGTTCACTGCTCGCCGAACAGTTCGAGCAGCTCGGTCCGGCCGAACATGCGGGCCGTGTCGAGGGCGGACGGGGTGCCCGCGGAGGGGTCCGCTCCGCCTTCGAGGAGCGCCTCGATGACGTCCTGCTCGCCCTTGAAGACCGCTCCCGCGAGGGGCGTCTGCCCCCGGTCGTTGACGCGGTCGGCGGCGGCGCCGCGGGCCAGCAGGGCACGGACCGCGTCGGCGTGGCCGTGGTAGGCGGCGAGCATCACGAGCGAGTCGCCGCGGTCGTTGGTGAGATCGGCCGGGACGCCCGCGTCGACGTACGCCACGAGCGCTTCGGTCCCGCCCTGCCGGGCCAGATCGAAGATCTTGGTCGCCAGCTCCACGACCTCGGGGTCGGGGGCTTCACTCATCGGCCGGACCGCCTCTCACTGCACATCTCGGGGACTGTGGGTACTGCTGGTACTGCGGTGCTGCTCAGTACTGCCATGCTGCCGTGCTGCCGGTACTACTGGCATTGCCTGGTGTTGCCGGTACTGCGGGTGCCATGGATGCTGCTGACACCGCGTGGGACCCACTGGGGAGCGCGGGCCGCCGGTGCACGGCCGTGAGCGGTGCACGGCCGTACGGGTGAATCGACAGGGTACTGGCTCGTGCGGCCGGTGGCCCGCCGCGCCGGAGGTAAAGATCACCGGGAACCCGGCGGTACGCAACAGGGCCGCACGCCCGCGCCGCACACCGACTCGGCCGACCGAGCGAAATCGAACGGATTTCACCCGGTTGCACCTTTTGTCATATGGATACATGCTGTGATGCTGGAAGGACTCAGGGTGACTGTCCCCCTCGACACCAGGAGATCTCACATGATTCTCTCCATCTCAGGCGTCGTCCTGTTCGGCGTCATCGGCTTCATCTTCTTCCGCAAGGACGGCCTGAAGCCCTCCCACGCATGCGTGTCGACGCTGTTCGGCTTCTACCTGGCGAGCACGGCCATCGCCCCGAGCATCCGAGCCGGCGGCGAGAGCCTGGCCAGCCTGCTCGGCGGTATGAGGTTCTGACGCGGCCGCCCGAGGACTTCCACCAGTCCGTCCAGGGGGCGTGTCCGACCGCCCTCGCGCACTCACCGGAGGCAGCAGTGGCCCGGCGCCCCCTCCCCCGCATTCTGAGCACAGGCAGCGCGCAGCTCGCCCGGAGCCGGGAGCTGGCCCGGTCGGCGGCGGACGGTGCCACGGACATCCTCCATCCGCTGATCACCATCGCCCGTGGTCTGCGCCGGCTGGCCTCGGCCGGGCGGCGCAGATGGGCGCAGACCCCCAAGGACCGGCGCGGCCCGCTGCTGTTCATGGTGGCGGCGGTGATCCTGGTCCTGGCCCTGGTCCCGTACGGCCCGCTGCTCGCCGCCGTGTCGCTGACCGCGGCCGCGGCCTGGCACGGCCGGGACCGCACCCCGCCCGCCGCCGACGACTCCGAGGAGCCGCGCATCCAGCGCCTGACGGCCCTCTACGAGGCCCTGGTCCCGTACTTCTCGGTCGCCGAGGACCCGGTGCCGCTGTACGCGCACGGCGGCGACTGGCAGAAGGCGTTCCCCGGCCACGAGTTCGACGACTCCGGCCGCCTGACCCACCTGCTGATCCGCTACCCGGCGTACTTCACCGACGGCGAGCCCGAGGCCCGCGCGCGGATCGAGCACCTGCTGACCGCCAAGTCCGGCCGCGGCCGCGAGTACCTGTTCACCTGGGACGAGGAGGGCAACGAGCTGGCGGTCACCGCGCTGGACCCGCTGCCCACCGGCATCGCCGCCCAGCGGTTCGTCACCGCACCGGGCGAGACCGTGCTCGGCTTCACCGACCCGAGCGAGGTCCAGCGCACGCTGCCGCTCGGCTACGGCGAGGAGCAGCGCGACGTGCCGCCGGTCGTCTGGCGCACCGGGCTGCGCTCCACCGAGCCGCACCTGCTGGCGATGGGCCAGCCGGGCAGCGGCACCTCCACCCTGCTGCGCTCGCTCGCGCTTCAGGCGCTCCAGCACGGCGACGTGGTCGTCGTCGACGGCGGCGGCACCGGCGAGTACGCCTGCCTGACCGGCCGGGACGGCGTCCTCGCCGTCGAGTGCGGGCTGACCGGGGTGCTGGCGAGCCTGGAGTGGGCGGCCACCGAGACCGAGCGCCGGCTGATCGCGGTCAACCGCGCCCGGCAGGCGGGCCACCCGCCGCCCGACGACACCAGGCGCCCGCTGTGGCTGCTGGTCGACCGGCCCGCCGCCTTCACCCATCTGGCCGCCGCGGGCGGGCGCAAGGACCCGCAGGCCCTGCTCCAGGTGCCGCTGCGGCACGGCCGCGCGGTCAACGTCACGGTCGTCGTCGCCGAGCAGTTCGACAGCGCGGAGGTGCTGGGCGACGCGCTGCGGCAGCACACCCGCGCGCGCGTGGTCCTCGGACCCGCCACGGCGGAGCAGGTCAAGGCGGTGCTCGGGGCGCCGCCGCACACCACGCCGCTCGCCCTCGTCCCGCCCGGGCGCGGGTACGCGCGCCTGGGCACCGGCACCGTGCACCGGCTGCAGGTCCCGGCGACGCCCGACCCGTACGACGACACCGTGAACGAGACACTGCGCAAGGCGGTGCGGGATCTGCTGCCGCCGAACACGACCCCGGCGGACGGGGAGACGGTCCCGGAGGACGGCGAGCCGGTCACCGCGGACGACCCGGTGGCCGAGGTACCGCCGCTCGACGAGCGGACGATCGACGAGCAGGCGGTCGACCAACCGGGGGTCGACCAACCGGGGGTCGAGGCGGCCGCGGCCAAGGAAGCGGTGGTCGAGGCGGCCGCCGCCAAGGAAGCGGTGGTCGACGAGCCGGTGCTCAACGCGGCAGTGGTCAACGACTTGGTCGTCATGAGGAAGGAACCGGCGCTCCTGGAGAAGGAACCCGCCGTCCTGGACAAGAGCGCCCCGGCGACCGCCGGAACCGCGCCGGAGCAGAAACCGGTGGCCCCGCAGGCCGCCGTGGCCGAGCCCTCCTGAGCCCCCCGCCCGCACACCAGGCACGCACCACCCGCGCCCCGGCGACCGCCAGGACCGCGCCCCGGCCACGCCCTGATCAGGCCCTGATCACGCCACGAACGTGCGCGGCGACTCCCCGCCCTGCGTCGCGCCCGTCTCCACCAGCCGGGCCGCCGCCGCGAGCCGGGCCGCCGCCTCCTCCGCCACCGCCCCCTGCACGGTGAACGGCAGCCGGACGTACCCCTCGAACGCGCCGTCGACACCGAACCGCGGCCCGGACGGCACGCGGACGCCGACCCGCTCGCCGGCCTCGGCCAGCCGGGAGCCGGACAGCCCGCCGGTGCGCACCCACAGGGTCAGGCCGCCGCGCGGCACCTCGAACTCCCAGTCGGGCAGCTCACGGCGGACCGCGGCGACCAGGGCGTCCCGGTTGCCGCGGGCCTGGCCTCGGCGGACCTGCACGGCCTGTTCCCAGCCTCCGGTGCTGAACAGCCAGTTGACGGCCAGCTGTTCCAGGACGGGGGTGCCCAGGTCGGCGTAGGCGCGGGCGGCGACCAGGCTGCGGATCACGTCCGGGGCGGCCCGCACCCAGCCGATGCGCATCCCGGCCCAGAACGCCTTGCTGGCGGACCCCACGGTGATCACCGTGGACCCCGCCGGGTCGAAGCCGCACACCCGCCGCGGCATCTCCACGTCCGGGTCCAGGTGCAGCTCGCTCATCGTCTCGTCGACGACGAGGACGGTCCCGGCGGAGCGGGCCGCCTCCACCAGGCGGCGGCGCTGGTCCTCGTCGGCGAGGGCGCCGGTCGGGTTGTGGAAGTCGGCGACGACGTAGGCGATCCGGGGCGCGGCCTCCCGCAGCACCTGGCGCCAGCGGTCCAGGTCCCAGCCGGCGAGCCCGTCGGCCATCGCCACCGGCACCAGCCGGGCGCCCGCCTCCCGCATCAGCTGGAGGATGTTGGCGTAGGACGGCGACTCGACGGCGATGCGCTCGCCCCGGCCGCCGAAGAGGTGGCAGATGGCGTCGATGGCGCCCATGGCACCCGTGGTCACCATGATCTGCTCGGGCATGGTGGGGATCCCGCGCGCGGTGTACCGCTCGGCGATCATCGAGCGCAGCGCGGGCAGTCCGGCCGGGTAGTCGCCGTGCGTGTGCGCGTAGGGCGGCAGCTCCTCCAGGGCGCCCTGCACGGCCCGGGTGAGCCAGGGTTCCGGCGCCTGGAGGGCGGCGGTGCCCAGGTCGATCATCGAGCCCAGTGACTCCGGCGGCAGGGGTTCGAGCCCGCGCGCGGGCAGCGGGTTGCCGGCCGGTACCGCGGTCCAGCTGCCCGCGCCGCGCCGGGACTCCAGGAAGCCTTCGGCGCGCAGCGCCTCGTAGGCGGCGGCGACCGTGGTGCGGCTGACCGACAGGGACAGGGCCAGTTCCCGTTCGGCCGGCAGCCGGGCGGCCACCGGGACGCGGCCCTCCAGGACCAGCAGCCGGATGCCGTCGGCGAGCGCCCGGTAGGCGGGCGGTCGGCGCGCGCCGGGCCCCGCCGGGCGGTCCTGGGAGCTGAGCAGCCGGGCGAGCTGTGCGGCACCCACCGCCGAGGTCCACTGAGCCATGCCGACCAGTCCACCTTCCTCGAATTGGCCATGGAGGAGTTTCCTTCCCCTGCCACAGGGTGGCACGGGCCAGGCCACTTCCACCAGCAGGGGGACGACCGTGCCCAGACCGGACCGCCTCGGGCGGCGACTTCTGCAGCTCTACGCCGGGCTCGTGCTGTACGGCGCCAGCTCCGCGCTCCTCGTCGAGTCGGGGCTCGGCCTGGAGCCCTGGGGCGTGCTGCACCAGGGGCTTGCCGAGCTGACCGGTCTGACCATCGGTGTGGTGTCGATCGGCGTGGGCGCGGTGGTGCTGCTGCTGTGGGTCCCGCTGCGCCAGCGCCCCGGCCTCGGCACGGTCTCCAACGTCTTCGTCGTCGGCCTCGCGATGGACGGCGCCCTCGCCCTGATGTCCGGCGCCCACGGCCTCGGCGTCCGCATCGCCCTGCTGGTCGTGGGCATCGGGCTCAACGGCGTGGCCACCGGCCTGTACATCACCGCCCGCTTCGGTCCCGGTCCCCGGGACGGGCTGATGACGGGACTGCACCGGCGCACCGGCCGCTCGATCCGGCTGACGCGCACGGTCGTGGAGCTGGCGGTCGTGGCCACCGGGTTCGCGCTGGGCGGCACCATCGGGATCGGGACCGTGCTCTACGCCGTCTCGATCGGCCCGCTGGCCCAGTTCTTCCTGCGGGTGTTCGCCGTGCCGACGGCGGACGGGAGCGGGCGGGCCGTTGCCGCCGGTACACCCGAAAGGGTGATACTGCGTCCGTGAGCACGCGCGTACGCCACCCGTATCTCGACCATCCGGGGCCCCTCCCCTTCGCGCATCGCGGCGGGGCCGCCGACGGCCTGGAGAACACCCTGGCCCAGTTCCGGCGTGCCGTCGATCTCGGCTACCGGTACATCGAGACCGATGTACACGCCACTGCCGACGGCTGGCTGGTCGCCTTCCACGACGCGACCCTGGACCGCGTGACCGACGGCGCGGGCCGGATCGCCGACCTGCCGTGGCGGGAGGTGCGCCGCGCGCGGGTGGCCGGCCGGGAGCCCGTGCCGCTCTTCGAGGAACTGCTGGAGACCTTCCCCGGCGTCCGCTGGAACGTCGACGTGAAGGCGGAGCCCGCGCTGCGCCCGCTGCTGGATTTGATCGAGCGCACGGGTGCCTGGGACCGGGTCTGCGTCGGGTCGTTCTCCGAGGCGCGGGTGGCCCGGGCGCAGCGGCTGGCCGGACCGCGCCTGGCGACGTCGTACGGCACGCGCGGGGTGCTGGGTCTGCGGCTGCGCTCCTGGGGGGTGCCGGCCGTGCTGCGCCGGTCGGCCGTCGCCGTGCAGGTACCGGTCTCCCAGTCGGGCGTCCCGGTGGCCGATCCCGCCTTCGTCCGCGCCGCCCACGCGCGCGGGCTGCACGTGCACGTGTGGACGATCAACGAACCGGAGCCGATGCACCGGCTCCTGGACCTCGGGGTCGATGGCATCATGACCGATCACATCGACACGTTGCGCAAGGTCCTGGAGGAGCGGGGCGTCTGGGCCTGAGTCCCGGCCGCCGTCCCGAGGGCTCGCGCGGCACTCCAGGCGGGGAAGCGAGGGCACGGGTGGGCACCGGCACCGTGCGTGTGCAGGCGGGCGACGATCCCGTCGAGCGGCGGCGCGAGCAGCGCGGCTGGTACTTCTACGACTGGGCGTGCTCGGTCTACTCGACCAGTGTGCTCACCGTGTTCCTGGGGCCGTACCTCACCTCGGTGGCCCGGGCGGCGGCCGACCCGGACGGGTACGTGCACCCGCTCGGGGTTCCGGTGCGGGCCGGGTCCTTCTTCGCGTACTGCGTGTCGGCGTCGGTGATCCTGGCGATCGTGGTGATGCCGGTCGCGGGCGCGGCGGCCGACCGCACGGGCCGCAAGAAGCCGCTGCTCGCGGTCGCCGCGTACGTGGGGGCCGGCGCCACCACCGGCCTGTTCTTCCTGGACGGCCACCGCTACCTGCTGGGCGGCGCGCTGCTCGTCGTGGCCAACGCGTCGGTGGCCGTCTCGATGGTCCTCTACAACTCCTATCTGCCGCAGATCGCCCCGCCCGAGGAGCGCGACGCGGTCTCCTCGCGCGGCTGGGCCTTCGGCTACGCGGCCGGATCGCTGATGCTGGTGGCGAATCTGGTGCTGTTCACCGCGCACGACTCGTTCGGCGTGTCGGAGGCGACGGCGGTGCGCGTCTGCCTGGCCGCGGCGGGGCTGTGGTGGGGGCTGTTCACGCTCATACCGCTCAGGCGGCTGCGCGACCGGCGGACGGCCGCCGCGCCGCCGGCGGCCGCGCACGGCTGGCGGCAGCTGGCCGCCACCGTCCGGGACATGCGGGCCAGGCCGCTCACCCTGGCCTTCCTGCTCGCCTACCTCGTCTACAACGACGGCATCCAGACGGTGATCTCCCAGGCCTCCGTGTACGGCTCCGAGGAGCTGGGGCTGAGCCAGTCGACGCTGATCACGGCGGTGCTGATGGTGCAGCTGCTGGCGGTGGCGGGGGCGCTCGGCATGGGGCGGCTGGCCCGTCGCCACGGGGCCAAGCGCACGATCCTCGGGTCGCTGGTCGCCTGGACGCTCACGCTGGCCGCCGGGTACTTCCTGCCGGCCGGGGCGCCCGGGTGGTTCTTCGTGCTGGCCGCCGGGATCGGCCTGGTCCTCGGCGGCAGCCAGGCGCTGTCCCGGTCGCTCTTCTCGCATCTGGTGCCGCCCGGCAAGGAGGCCGAGTACTTCTCGGCGTACGAGATGAGCGACCGGGGCATGAGCTGGCTGGGGCCGCTGCTGTTCGGGATCACCTTCCAGCTGACCGGGAGCTACCGGGATGCGATCATCTCGCTGGTGGCCTTCTTCGTGATCGGGTTCGCCCTGCTCACGCGGGTCCCGGTCGGACGGGCGATCCGGGACGCGGGCAATCCGGTGCCCGACCGGATTTAGCACTCCAGGCGAAAGGGCTGTAGTGTACGCGTTTGGCCTGCCAGGCGTACCGTTACTGCGCGTCAAAGATGCCGAAACGCTGGGTGACATCTCCTTTCAGATGTGACAAACCGGGCGCCGGTGGGTACTGCACTGATTGACAAGGCTGCGGCTACGACGGCGACACCTGACCCGGAACGGGACATCGGAACGGGAATCTTTACCGCCGACCGGACGTTGACCGGATGACGACGACAGCGACACCTGTCCTGTGGGCGACAAGCCCGGGAGGCACGATTCATGAGTGAGCGAGCTCTTCGCGGCACGCGCCTCGTGGTGACCAGCTACGAGACCGACCGCGGTATCGACCTGGCTCCGCGCCAGGCCGTGGAGTACGCATGCGAGAAGGGGCATCGTTTCGAGATGCCCTTCTCGGTCGAGGCGGAGATCCCGCCGGAGTGGGAGTGCAAGGTCTGCGGGGCCCAGGCACTCCTGGTGGATGGCGACGGTCCGGAGGAGAAGAAGGCCAAGCCGGCGCGTACGCACTGGGACATGCTGATGGAGCGGCGCACCCGCGAGGAACTCGAAGAGGTCCTGGAGGAGCGTCTCGCCGTGCTGCGGTCCGGTGCGATGAACATCGCCGTTCATCCGCGGGACAGCCGCAAGAGCGCGTAGTTCCTGCGCGGCTCGGGCCGGTTATATCCGTACGCGAGAAGCGGGACGGGCGGGGCAAGTGATCATCACTTGCCCCGCCCGTTCCGCCTTTTCCGGTCTTTCCGCTTTTTCCGGTCTCTCGCCGCCCTCACCGGGTCAGCGGCGGGCGCTGCTCCCCGGAGCTGTCGGCCCGCTCGTCGTCCCTGATCACCTCGCCCTGGACGACCTTGCCGTCCGGGCGGTGCATGCGGACCTGCTGGAAGGCGTCGCCCAGCGTGCCGGGACCGGCCGTGCGCAGCTTGCGGTCGACCGTCCGCTGCGTGAGCCCGCCGACGGCCCGCTGGACGGGCGGGAGCAGCAGGAGCAGGCCCGCCGCGTCCGAGAGCATGCCGGGGATCATCAGGAGCAGACCGGCCAGCATCATCAGGCCGTTGCCGCCACGGCCCTGCGAGGGGGCGCCGCCCCGCTGCAACGCCTCGTTGAGGTTCTGGAAGGCGCGGCGGCCGGCTCGCTT
The DNA here is from genome assembly GCF_040644175.1 of Streptomyces sp. NPDC047017. Classification (NCBI taxonomy): domain Bacteria; kingdom Bacillati; phylum Actinomycetota; class Actinomycetes; order Kitasatosporales; family Streptomycetaceae; genus Streptomyces; species Streptomyces sp. NPDC047017. The sequence goes on from NZ_JBEYVW010000016.1 coordinate 46,675, forward strand.
GATCACCACGGCGCCGAGCACGAAGCCGGCGACCAGCAGCAGGAACACGGTGAACCCGCCCGCCGCGCCCGCGACCAGGGTCAGCAGCCAGATCTCCAGCACCAGCCAGACCGCGACGCCCAGCGGCAGGAACCTGCGCAGCCGGGAGCGCGGGGGCCGGGTGGAGTGCGGAGAGGTCGGAGCGCCAGTCGTCATACTCCCAGTGTGCCTGGGACCTGCTCAGTGCCGGATAAGAGCGGTCACTCGGGCTTGCCGCCACGCCCGGTGATCTTGGTCACCCGCTCCCCCACGCCCCAGGCGGTGACCCGCCACAGCGCCTCGACCAGGATGTCCCGGCTCATCTTGGAGTCACCGAGTTCACGCTCGACGAAGGTGATGGGGACCTCGACGACGTGGTAGCCGGCCTTCACCGCGCGGCGCGCCAGGTCGACCTGGAAGCAGTAGCCCTGCGAGGCGACCTCTTCCAGGCCCAGGCCCTCCAGCGTCTCGCGGCGGAAGGCGCGGTAGCCGCCGGTGATGTCCCGCAGCGGCAGGTCCAGCGCGAGACGCGAGTAGAGGCTGCCGCCGCGGGAGATGATCTCGCGGCCCTTGGGCCAGTTCACCACGCGCCCGCCGGGCACCCAGCGGGAGCCGAGCACCAGATCGGCACCCTTGAGGGCGGTCAGCAGCCGGGGCAGTTCCTCGGGCTGGTGCGAGCCGTCGGCGTCCATCTCGACCAGCACGCCGTAGCCGTGCTCCAGGCCCCAGCGGAAGCCCGCGAGGTAGGCGGCGCCCAGGCCCTCCTTGCCCTTGCGGTGCAGCACGTGGACGTGCCCGTCCTCGCCGGCCAGTTCGTCGGCCAGCTTGCCGGTGCCGTCGGGGCTGTTGTCGTCGGCCACGAGGACGTGCGCCTCGGGGACGGACTTGCGCACCCGGCCCACGATCGTCTTGATGTTCTCCGCCTCGTCGTAGGTCGGAATGATCACCAAGGCCGTGCCGAGCGGACCGAACCGCCTGTCCTGGGACCCAGCCGCCGGGGTGCCGTCGCCGTGGTTCACTACTGCCCCTTCATGTCCGTACGCAGGGGACCACCTTAGTGGCCGCGGCCTGCGGGGATGTGACACCACGTGGGTGCCGTGGTGTCGTTTCGGAAAGAGCGGGGTAAGAACGCTCTTTTCAGGAGTCTTACGGATTCGTACCCAGGGCCGGTGCCCCGGACCCGTGTTCCGCGCCCCGCACCGTAGGACGCGATCCGGGCGCCCGAGGGTCCCTCGTCCGCGACCTCGGTCACCGATACCTGCGGATGGGGGCCCGGTGCCCTTCGGGCCGACCTGGGACCCGCTGGCTGCGGATCGACCGAAAGCCGTTGTCTACTGAGCGACCGGGCCCCACCCGGGTCACACCTTGCCGACCGTCCGGAACGTTCCCCCGCTCACGCGGGACGCTGGGCCTGGCTCCCAGTGACGGTGACCCGGTGCGGCACACCGTCCCTGACCCAGCGGCGCCGCGCCGCGGGTACGGAAGTTCCCCGGTCAGGCGTCCGGTGGTGGACCCGGCAGAACCTACCGGCCTCCTGCCGTCGGCTGTCAAACAGCCCGCCGGCCCGGCCGGAGGGCCGCCGCCGCCCGGCCGGGCCGGAGGATGCGCAGGTCGCGCGACGGAGCGGCGTGCGGTGATCGGGCCGACGCCGCCCCGGCAGATCACTCGCCCGGCCGTACGAAGACCGTCCGGCCGCCCACCACGGTCCGCAGGCAGCGGGGCAGCTCGCGCCCGGGGGCGAGGTCGGGCAGCCCGGGCGTGCCCGACCTCGGGTCGGTCGACCAGCGCGCGACACGGTCGTCGGGGGCCTGCACCACCAGTTCCCCGGTGCGCCAGACGGCGTAGTCCGCGGGCGCGCCGGGCACCAGGACGCCCGCGTCGTCGCGGCCGATCGCCCGCCAGCCGCCCCGGGTGTGCGCGGTGAACGCGGCGCGCACGGAGACGCGGTGCCCGGGGGTGCGGTGGAAGGCCGCCGCCCGGACGGCGCCCCACGGATCAAGCGGGGTGACGGGGCTGTCCGAGCCGAAGGCGAGCGGGACGCCGGCGCGCAGCAGGGCCGCGAACGGGTTCAGGGTGCGGGCCCGCTCGGCGCCCAGGCGGGCGGCGTACATGCCCTCCTCGCCGCCCCACAGCGCGTCGAAAGCCGGCTGCACGGAGGCGGTCAGGCCCAGTTCGGCGAAGGCGGCGATCGTCTCCGGGGTGAGCATCTCGGCGTGTTCGACACGGTGCCGGGCGGCCCGGAGGCGGGCGAGGCCGACCTTCTCGGCGGCCGCGCGCATCCCCTCGACCACCGAGGTGACGGCGGCGTCGCCGATGGCGTGGAAGCCCGCCTGGAGGCCCGCCTCGGTGCAGGCGATGACGTGGGCGGCGACGGCGTCCGCGTCGAGGTAGGCGGTGCCGGTGTGGGCGGCGTCGGTGTACGGGGCGTGCAGGCAGGCGGTGTGCGAGCCGATGGCGCCGTCCACGAAGAGGTCGCCGGCGGCGCCGAGCGCGCCGAGCCTGCGCGCCTTGTCCACGTCCTGCTCGGCCCAGTAGCCGACGACCCGGGGGCCGGGCTGCGCGGCGGCCAGCTCCAGCAGGCCGGTGAAGTCGCCCTCGGAGGAGATGTCCGGCCCGCCGCACTCGTGCACCGAGCCGATCCCGAGGGAGGCGGCGTGCGCCAGCGCGGCGCGCTGCGCCTCGGCGCGCTGGGCGGGGGTCACGGCCGCGAACGCGGCGGCGCGCACGGCGTGGTGGTCACCGGCGGTCAGCGGGCCGTCCACCGGGCCCCGGACGGCCGGGACCAGATCGAGCAGGGCCGTGCTGACGACCGCGGAGTGGACGTCGATCCGGCTGAGGTAGAGCGGGCGGCCGCCGGTGGCCGCGTCGAGTTCCGTACGCGTCGGAGGCCGGCCGCCGGGCCAGCGGGCCGCGTCCCAGCCGTGGCCGAGCAGCACCCGGTCGCCGGGGCGGGCGGCGGCGAACTCCCGCACCCGGGCCAGGGCCGCGTCCAGGGTCGGGGCGTCGGACAGGTCGAGGCCGGTGAGCGCGAGACCGGTGGCGGTGGTGTGCACATGGGCGTCGGTGAACGCCGGGGTGACGAGGGCGCCGTCCAGGTCCACGACCTCGTCGACGCCGGACGCGAAGGCGTCGGCCGCCCCCTCCGAGCCGACCCACGCGACATGGCCCGCCTCGACGACCATGGCGGTGGCGAACGGGTCGGCGGGACTGTGGACCTCGCCGCGGCGGAGCAGGACGGTCTGCGGTTCGGTGGTGCGCTCACTCATGGGCACCAGTCTCGCGCCTCGCCCGGGCGGCCCGGCGCGCGGGGGCGGTCGTACGGCGGGTCGGTCCGAGGGGGCCGGGTGGGTCGTACGGCGGGTGGGGGTGCGGCGCACGGCGGGCGAGGATGAGTCGTACGGCGGCCGGGGGTGGGTCGTACGGCGGCCTGGAGCCGAGCACATCACGGCCGAGGCCCCGCGGCCGCCAGGGCGGGGCGCGCGGCCGCCGACGGGCCGTTCAGGGGCCGCCCGCGGTCGCCGTCCTGGTCAGATGCGCGGCGGCCGGGCCTCGTACGGTGTCGAGAGGACGACCGTGGTCCGGGTCGACACGCCTGCCAGCGTCCGTACCCGGGCGAGCAGTTCCTCCAGTTCGTGCGGCGTGGCGACGCGCACCTTGAGGATGTAGTTCTCGTCGCCCGCCACGCTGTGGCACGCCTCGATCTCCGGGACGCCCGCCAGGCGCTCCGCGATGTCGTCGGGGGCGCTGGGGTCGAAGGGTTTGACGGAGATGAAGGCGGTCATGGGCAGGCCCACGGCCTCGGGGTCGACGACCGCGGCGTACCCGCGGATGACGCCACGCTGCTCCAGCCGCCGCACCCGCTGGTGCACGGCCGACGTGGACAGGCCCGTAGCCTTGCCCAGGTCGGTGTAGCTCATCCGCCCGTCCTTGACGAGCAGCTGCACGATCTGTCGGTCCAGCTCCTCCATGGCGCAAGAACCTACAGTGCGCCTGATCTCCTCGGATACCTCGGCAGCCCAGGTCATGCCCCGTTTCGCGGCGGACCCGGCGGCGGCCGTCGACCCGCCAGGGGGACAAAACAGTCGAGGCGGGCATCCGCGCCAGGGGTGTGACGAACACCACACCCCGCAGCTGCCCTCCGTGATGTTCTCGTGATTACCTCGGGAACCGGACGGGAAGTGCTTGCTGTGGTCGAGACCGCAGTGCCGTCACGGCCCAGCCTTTAGGGGGAGAATCCCATGCAGAGTCTCAAGCGCCCTGGCCGTTCTGTGCCCAAGCGCAGGCAGCCCGCCGTCGAATCGCAGCCGGAGGGCGTCGAACCCGACGCCTTCGACGAGGAGCCCGACGAATTCGACACCTTCGAGATGTACCGGGTGATCTGCCCGGAGTGCGCGCAGCCCATCGCGCTGCTGGCGGACGAGGAGATCCTGCCGGAGCACGCGCTGTGCGCCTCGCCGTGGAACCCGTTCGGGCTCACGGTCTGCGCCGGCACCGGCCGCAGGGCCTGTGAGGCCCGTCCCGCCGACGAGTCCGTCGAGCCGCAGGAGCAGCAGACCGCCCTGCTGCTGACGCTCCCCCAGGGACTCGACTGGCGGACGCAGCCCTTCTCGCACGTCGGCGGCCCGGGTTCGCGCCCGCTGCGCGTACCGACGCTGCGCCGCGAAGCCGCCTGAGCGCCCGCGGACCACACCGCCTCCGGCACTCCCTGCACCATGGCCGTACGGCGCCGTGGTGCGGGTTCGACATGCCCCCCAGCGCCGCGAGCGGCCCGACGCCACGCGGGGCCGAGGTGACCGATGGCCGTGACCTGCGGCCGGGTCCGGCGCGGGACGCCGCTGGACTCACGCGCGATTCCGCCGACCGGTGACCTGGCCGCCCGGAGCCGCGTTGCCCCGGTATGACCACCCTCCATCCGGCGGCCGGGCGGCGGCGTCGCGTCTTCATGCCGCCGCCCGCGGATTCGGTCCCGCCCGTGCCGCCGCAGCTCCCGGACCCGCCGATCTACCGTGAGCTGGTGCGGGCCTGGGCGGACCGGGGCCGCACCCTGCCGGGACGCCACGACCCGGAGTGGGTCCGGCTGGCGGCGCCCTTCCTCGGTCTCGGGCAGTTCAGCGGGTCTCGGGACCCGCGACGTGCCGGGCGATGACCATCCGCTGGATCTGGTTGGTGCCCTCGACGATCTGCAGCACCTTGGCCTCGCGCAGGTAGCGCTCGACCGGGAAGTCGGCGGTGTAGCCGTACCCGCCGAGCACCTGGACGGCGTCGGTGGTCACCTTCATGGCCGCGTCCGTGCAGAACAGCTTGGCCATGGCCGCCTCCCGGGCGAACGGCCGGCCGGCGTCGCGCAGCCGCGCCGCCGCCAGGTACAGCGACCGGCCGGCCTCGATCTGGGTCGCCATGTCGGCGAGCATGAAGCGCAGGCCCTGGAAGTCGGAGATCGGCCGGCCGAACTGGCGCCGGTCGGTGGCGTAGGCGACCGCCTCGTCGAGCGCCGCCTGGGCGAGGCCGACCGCGCAGGCGGCGATGCCGAGGCGGCCGGAGTCCAGCGCGGCCAGCGCGATGGCGAAGCCCTGGCCCTCCTCGCCGATCCGGCGCTCGTCACCGACCCGCACCCCGTCGAGGTGGAGCTGTGCGGTCGGTGAGCCCTTGAGGCCCATCTTCTTCTCCGGGGCGGCGGCGCTCAGCCCTTCGGCGTCACCGGGCACCAGGAAGGCGGTGATGCCGCGCGGGCCGTCCTCGCCGGTGCGCGCCATGACCGTGTAGAAGTCGGCGATCCCGCCGTGGGTGATCCAGGACTTGGTGCCGGTGATCACCCAGTCGTCGCCGTCCCGGACCGCCTTGGTGCGCAGCGAGGCGGCGTCCGAGCCGGAGGCGGGCTCGGAGAGGGCGTACGCGCCGAGCAGGCCGCCGCCGAGCATCGCGGGCAGGTGCTCGACCTGCTGCTGCTTGGTGCCGTGGGTGGCAAGCCCGTAGGCGGCCAGGCTGTGCACGCTCAACCCGAGCCCGACGGTGAGGCGGACGGCGGCCAGCTCCTCCAGGACCTGGAGGTAGACCTCGTAGGGCTGGTCGCCGCCGCCGCACTCGGAGTCGTAGGGCAGGCCGAGCAGTCCGGAGCGGGACAGCAGGGTGAAGACCTCGCGCGGGAAGCGTCCGGCGTCCTCCTCCTCGGCCGCCTTCGGGGCGATCTCGTGCTGCGCGATGTCGCGGACGAGCGAGATCAGGTCCCGGGCCTCGTCCGTGGGCAGTTGCCGGTCCACCGGCTGCGGGGCGCGGTCGGGCATGGCGACGCTCTCCTCCCTGTCGGGCACGGGCGGACAGGCACCTTGTGGGGCGGCTCCGCCGGTCATCCTCGGGCCGGCCAATGCTCGCACTCCCGGGTCTCGGGGACGGCTGACCAGCGGCTGTGCGCTGTGAGTATGCCCGATCGGCGGCATGGAGTCACCGGTTAACGACCGCTTACTTCAAGAAAGGTCGAACCGTTACGTCGGGGGGCCGGAAACCGTCCCTCGCCCGGGTCGGGTCACAGCAGGCCGAGCTGGGTGACGAGCATGGCGATCACGACGACGAGGGTCCAGCCGAGGACGTGTTCGAGGGCCTTGGGGCCGTCGCCGTCGTCCTGGGGGCCGCCGGTGCGCGGGCGGGCGGAGGGGACGGTGGCCGGATGGGTGCTCATGGTCTCTCGCAGGGTCGTGCGTGCGGTGCGGACTCCCCCGCGGACGCGTCCCCTCCCGTCCCGCGTCCACCTTGCCACCGGCGGCGGCCGACGCGGCGGAGAGCTTGGTCACAGGGCCTGGCCACAGGGCCTGTGAGCTGCCCGGACATGCGCAAGGCCCCGGGCGCCCGGGGCCTTGCGCACAAGCTGCCCGTCCGTCAGCGCACACCCACCGCGGCGAGCGCCGCGGTCTGGCGGGGGGTGGGGTGCGCCGGGAAGTACAGGTAGCAGACGCCGCCGGTGCCCGAGACGACCGCCCCGGAGGCGTTGTACCGCTTGGTCCTGAGCCAGATGTTCTCGAACTCCCGGCGCCGGTAGACGCGCCGCACCGCCGTGTCGTCCGGCGCGGCCGGGTCGTTGGCGATCACATCGCCGTCGGCGGTGAAGCCGATGACCGTCATCAGATGGCCGGAGGTGCCGTACCCGGCGCCGGTCAGCTCGGTCTTGAGGAACGACTGCGAGGTCATCGCCGGGATGCCCGCGGCGGTCAGCGTCTCCAGGTCGGTGAGCGAGGCGAGCCGGGTGACCACGCCCTGGAGGTCCTTGAAGGTGGCCGCGTAGGCCGCGTTGAACGGCCAGTTGCCGCAGCCCGCGTACTGGTAGTCGTAGGTGTACCGGGCCGCGTTGCAGACCTGCGGGTCGGGGTAGGACGGGTCGACCCAGGACAGTTGCTGCTGGCTGAGCCGGCCGCCCCAGTACTCGATGATCATCTGCGACGAGGTGGGGCTGCACCACGCCTCGCCGCCGTTGTCGTACTGCGGGTACTGCCCCGTGTGGATCTCCTGCGAGTAGCGCGGGACGGCCAGTTCCGTGCCGGTGCGCCCGGGGGCCGAGGCGGGGACGGTGAAGCGGTCGGGGACGTCGGAGCCCATGACGCCGATCCGCCGGACGGTCGGGGTGAGCCGGGTGCCGGGCCTGCGGTAGAGGGTCAGCCGCAGCCGGTAGGAGACCAGGCGCAGGCCGGAGGCCGGGGCGTCGAGGGCGAGGGTGTCCGTCCAGACGGAGCTGCGGCCGTCGCTCTGGCCGTCGACGGAGGTCCGCTTGATGTCCTCGTCGCCGGCCGCCCAGCGGCCCATCACGTACCAGGGGGTGTTGGTGCCGTCGGAGTAGGTGCCGCGCAGTTCCGTCTGGAGCCAGGTGCCGGCCGGGGTGTGCGCGTTCCAGGAGGCGATCGCCTCGGTGGCGGGCACGGCGAGCCGGTGGGCCGGGCCGGTCCAGGTGGCGTACTCCCACCGGGCGGTGGTGCCGGTGTGCGGGTCGGTGTAGTCGGTGGTCCCCGCCGGGGCGGCGATCTCCAGGCCGGGACGGGTCCCGGCGACCGCGCGGGTGCCGCGGGTGGTGCCGGCGCGCCAGTCGGTGTACGTGGTCCAGGCGCGGTAGTCGACCGGGCGGGCCGCCTCCGCAGCGGCGGGCGGGGCCGCACCGGCGGGGGACGGAGCCGGACCGGTGGTCCGTTCGGCGGCGGTGGCGGTGGCGGTGAACGCCGGGACCGTGCCGCCGACCGCGGCGGCCGCGACGGCGGCGGCCAGGAGGGTTCTGCGGGACGGCTGTTCGGCTCTGCTCATGGGTGGAAGACCCCCGGGTGTCCGAGTCGGGGCGGGTGGCGGGTCCGTGCACGGCGTTGCGCCCACTATGGACGCGGGGACCGGCTCCTGCCAGCACTTCGGCACACGCCACGCCTACCAATATTGGTCTCGTCCACTGGCATGACCTGCGCCTGCGCCGGGCGGGGGCGGGCGCCGCGGCACCCGCCCCACCCGCTCGTCCCGGCCCGCCCCGGTCAGATGAGGTCCATCGCCGCGACCTCGTCGGGCCGCCCGTAGCTGACCGGGCCCTGGAAGCGGCGGCGGGCGGTCGCGAACCACCACACGGTGGCCACGAGCAGCACGGCGGCCAGGGCGATGGGGGCGTAGTTGAAGGAGTCGGCGGTGATCGGGGACGCCTGGGGCAGCATGAACAGCACGCTGCTCAGCACGATCCAGGTGACGGCCACGACACCGACCGGGCGGCCCCAGCGGCCCAGGTGCCAGGGGCCGGCCTGGAACTCGTCGCCGAGCCGCAGGCGCAGCAGGATCGGGACGGCGTAGGCGAGGAAGAGACCGACCACGTTGACGCTGACGATGGCGGTGAAGGCGGTGTGCGACCACCAGCCGGGCAGCACCAGGGCCAGCGAGCAGGCGACCGCCAGCCAGACCGCCTTGACGGGGGTGCGGGTGCGCGGGGAGACCGTGTGCCACCAGCGGGAGCCGGGCATGGCGCCGTCCCGGGAGAAGGCGAAGATCTGCCGGGTGTTGCTGGTGAGGTTGGCGAGGCCGCAGAAGAGCATGGACCCGATGACGATCAGCAGCATGGCCTTGGCGGTGCCCACGCCGAGGGCGTCGATGAGGAGCTGCACGGGCGGTGCGTCCGTGCTCGCCACCTGCGCGTAGTCGCGAATGCTGTAGACGAGGGCGAGCATGAGGATCAGACCTGTGACGGCGGAATAACCGATGGCGCGGATGATCCCGCGGGGCGCGTTGACGGTCGCCTGGACGGTTTCCTCGGACATGTGGAAGCTGCCGTCGAAGCCGGTGAACGTCCAGCTGGTGACCAGCAGACCGAGCATGCCGCCGTAAAGCCCGCTCGTGAAACCGGTGTTGTTCGCGAAATGCGTGATGAAGGACACCGGGCGGTGATGATCGGGAACGGCGATCAGTGCGGTGGCGATGACCACCATTCCGACCAGCAGCCACCATACGGAGATCCGGTTCAGGACGGCGACGAGCTGGACCGTGTAGGTGTTGGCCAGTCCTTGCAGCACGATGATCAGCGCGGTGATCAGCACCGTCTGGTGGGTGGTCGGCTGGTAGGAGGACCACTGGAGGGCGATGAACGCCTGGATGAAGGTGGCGGCCGCGTAACCGGTGGCGGCGGTGCCGCCGACCTGGCCGACGAAGTTCAGCCAGCCGGTGAACCAGGACCAGGCCCCCTTGTGGCGTTTGGCGAGTTTCCCGGCCGAGAAATACAGCGCGCCGCTCGTCGGATACGCGGAGGCGACTTCCGCCATGGCCGCGCCGACGAACAGCACCATGACGGAGACGCCGATCCAGCCGAACACGAGAATGCGGGGGCCGCCCGCGTTCATACCGAATCCGAAGGACGAGAAAATACCCGAGATGATGTTGATGATGGTGAACGAGATGGCGAAATTGTCGAACGCCTTGAAACGCCGGGTGAGTTTCCTCGGATAACCCATCGCGTGCAGGGTCGCGTCGTCGTCGAGCGCGCTCGGGTCCGCGGGGCCGTGGGCCTTGGCTCGCGGGGCCTGTATCCGTTCCGACACGGGTCGGCCTTTCTCTCGATGGGCGGGCTGGTGGGCGGGGTGGGTCGGGCGGGTGGGTCGGGCGGGTCAGGGGGCCTGGGGTACGGGCAGGCCGCAGGCGCGCCGGGCCCGGGAGAGCTGCTCGACGGGGTCGCCGAAGACCGCCCAGGGCATCCGTGAGGCGTAGGGGCCCATGGCGGTGAGCACCGCGCGGGCCTCGAACTCGCAGCCGGCCAGCACCAGCGCGTGCCCGAGATAGGCGAGGTCGAGCACCGGGGTGAAGCGGTAACCGGCTGCGGCGGGCAGCCAGTTGCGGTAGATCGCGAGCGCGGTGGCGCGCCACTGGGGCTGTTCCCACACCCGGTCCGCGAGCAGTTGCGAGGGGTCGTAGCTCTCCACCAGGGCGACCAGCGGCAGCAGCCGCAGCGCGGAGTCGGCGGGCGCCCGCTGGCTCAGGAAGGCGGCCACGTCCCAGGCGGCGTTGACCGAGCCGCCGTACCGGGTGAAGAAGAAGGCGAGGAAGCGGTGGTGGGCCTCGCGGTGCCAGGGGTCGAGGGACAGGATGTGCGCGAACAGCCGCCAGGGCCCTGGCGGGGCGGTCAGCAGCCCCTGCGGCGCCGGGTCGCGCAGCCGGTGCAGCCGGGCCATGGCCAGCTTGGCGGCCCAGGGGGTGGGGTCGGCGGGGTCGATCGCGGAGGCCCGCTCGCAGGCCGACAGCGCTATCCGCTCCAGCGGGGCGGCCCGCTCGTCGCCGGCGTCGGCCGCGCGCAGCGCCCGCAGGACCGCCACCCGCGCCCACACCAGCGCGGACTCGGGGGCCGGCTCCTCGGCCAGCCAGCGTTCGGCCAGGTCGGAGTCGGCGGCCTCGGAGGCCAGCACCAGGGAACGGTGGGCCCGCAGGGCGAAGTCGCCGCGCGTCTCGGCCAGCGCGGCACGGGCGCTGGCCCAGCGGCCGGCCCGGATGTCGACGCACACGCTGGCGAGCACGCGGTCGTCCGCCGCCGGGTGCCAGACGTACTGCCCGTCGAATAACCCAGCGGTCATCTTCCCCCGTCCATCCCCGTACGGCACCCCAGTGTTGTGCTGCTTGCACTTTACTCAGCACGGGGCACAACCGGAACGCGCTTTTCGACATGTTCACCCGGGGAATCACGCGGTGATTAGCGGACTTGACAGACGCTCACCGGGCAGTTCACCGAACGGTTCAACATAGAACCTTTTCGGTGCCGCGCCGGGTGTCCGGTTCGGCCGGTGGCTAGAATGTTGCCGCGAAATATCCCCTCACATCGGCACCCGCCCCGCGCGCATTCACTCCGGGAACCACCATTCACACCCTCGCTGCCCAGCTGCGCCGCCTCCCGCCGTCCTGCGGCCCCGTCCGCCTGATCGGCGTCGACGGGCACGCGGGCTCCGGGAAGTCCACCTTCGCCGGGCGGCTCGCCGCCGCGCTCGGCGACGCCCCCGTGCTGCACCTGGACGACATCGCCAGCCACGCGGAGCCGTTCGCCTGGGACCGGCGGCTGCTGGCCGAGGTGATCGAGCCGCTGGCCGGCGGCGCGACGGCGCACTACGCCCCCTACGACTGGCACGCCCGGCGCTTCGGCCCGGCCCGCGCGCTGCCGCCCGCGCCGGTGATCCTCGTCGAGGGCGTGGGGGCCGGCCGCCGGGCGCTGCGCCCGCATCTGGCCCGGCTGCTGTGGATGGAGCTGGAGCGCGAGGAGTCCTGGGCGCGCGGACGGGCCCGGGACGGCGCGGAGCAGCGGGAGTTCTGGGCCGGCTGGGTCGAGGCGGAACACCGGCACTTCGCGCGGGACCCCTCCCGGCCCTTCGCGGACCTCCTGGTGCGGCAGGCGGCTCAGGGGTACGAGCTGCTGCCAGGGCCCGCCGGAACCCTCGGTCCGGACCAGTTCGTCACCCACCGTGATGGGCCGTCGGCAATGTGCTGAACTTGTGAAGACCCCTGTGGAAGAAGTTCGCCCAGTCTCCCAACTCTGCTTGACCGGGGGGACGTACAGGTCTTACGTTCTCAATGTGCGGTCATCGAGGACCGCCCGCAGACGCGAAGCCCCCGGTTGTTCCCCCGTGATCGGGGGCTTCGTTCTGCCCTCGTTCCGTTTTCCGGACACCGCGCACCACTTTTTACTCACCCTCAGTCACCGTTCCGGTGCGCCCCTGTCCGCCCCCGCCCCGGCGAACGCTCCCCTCCGCACCCTTCGGCGCGGGGTGGCCCCGCGGGTACGATGCCCTCGGTGCGACCTTCGGACAGCTGCTTCGCGCACCTGCAACTCCGGTCCGCGGCACTGCGGTTCGACCAAGGCGGCCACCGGGCGACGGTCCGGCGGCGAACCTACGGGGGCACGGTTCGTGGGGGACGTGATGGACTTCGGCACGCAGGGCCCCGACGCCCCGGCCGACCTCGCCTGGCTGCGCGGCGTGGACGCCTACACGATGGGCGCCTATCCGCAGGCCGAGGAGGAGTTCCGGGCCGCCGTGGAGATGGATCCCGCGATGGCGGACGGCTGGCTCGGGCTGCACGCGCTGCGGGTGGACACGACGACCGCGCTGCTGCGCATGTTCCGGCACCGCGACCGCTTCGGCGAGCAGCGCGCCCGGCACCGCCGCACCCTCAACTCCTGGTACTGGCTGGGCTGGTGGGTGCAGCCCGTGCTGGAGAGCCCCCGCGATCTGCTGCTCGCGCACTCCTCGCACTGGCTGGACGGGCGGCACGTGCCCGAGCTGGACCGGGCGCTGGCCGGGCTGCCGCCGGTGGACGCCGACGCCCAGGTGCGGTTCCTGCACGCCTGCCGCGCCTATCTGGTCAAGGACTGGGAGCAGTTGGTCCGGCACACCGACCCGCTGGTCGACGACGCGATGCTCGGCATCGAGGCCGGGCTGTTCGGCGGCATGGCCCGGGTCCGGCTGGAGATGTACGGGCAGGCCGAGCCGCTGCTGTCGGCCTCGCTGATGCGCTGCCGCAGCGAGCAGCCGCAGCGCAAGGAGCTGCGGTACTGGCTGGCCCGGGCGCACGAGGGCACCGGCCGCAGCGCCGCCGCGCTCCCCCTGTACCGGGCGGTGCACCGGGTCGATCCGGCCTTCATGGACACCTCCGCGCGGCTCGCGGCGATCGCCGAGGGCGACGGGTACGACGACAGCGCGGACCTCGCGGCGCTCACCCTCACCGGGGCCGGGCAGGACAGCGTGGACGGTCCGGACGTCCTCGACCCGCTCTTCGGCACCGAGGGCCGGGACCTGAAGCTCGGTGAACCCGATCTCCCGGCCGGCGGGCCGTACTCCTCGGCGGCCGATCCCGCGGTGCGCGAGCGGACCGCGGTGGTCACCGGGCCGCTGCCCAGCGGGCCCACCGACCCCGCGTTACTCGAACAGGCGCTCGCCGAGCTGGAGCGCATGGTGGGCCTTGAGCCGGTGAAACGGCAGGTCAAGGCGTTGTCGGCACAGCTGAACATGGCCCGGTTGCGGGCCGGGCAGGGGCTGCCCGTGCAGCCGCCCAAACGTCACTTCGTCTTCTCCGGCCCCTCGGGCACCGGCAAGACCACGGTCGCCCGCATCCTGGGCCGGGTCTTCTACGCGCTCGGGCTGCTCGGCGGCGACCATCTGGTGGAGGCGCAGCGCGCCGACCTGGTGGGCGAGTACCTGGGCCAGACCGCGGTCAAGGCGAACGAGCTGATCGACTCCGCGATCGGCGGGGTGCTCTTCGTCGACGAGGCGTACTCCCTGTCCAACTCGGGGTACGGCAAGGGCGACGCGTACGGCGACGAGGCGCTGCAGGTGCTGCTGAAGCGGGCCGAGGACAACCGGGACCATCTGGTGGTGATACTGGCCGGCTATCCCGAGGGCATGGACCGCCTGCTCGCCGCCAATCCGGGTCTCTCCTCCCGTTTCACCACCCGGGTGGACTTCCCGTCGTACCGCCCCGCGGAACTCACCGAGATCGGCCGGGTGCTGGCCGCGGAGAACGGCGACCAGTGGGACGAGGAGGCCCTCGACGAGCTGCGCTCGATCGCCGGGCACGTGGTCGACCAGGGGTGGATCGACGAACTCGGCAACGGCCGGTTCCTGCGCACGCTCTACGAGAAGAGCTGCGCCTACCGGGACCTGCGCCTGTCGGTGTACCCGGGCACGCTGACCCGGGACGACCTGGCGACCCTGCGGCTGCCTGACCTCATGCAGGCGTACGGGGAGGTGCTGTCCGGGCGGGGGCCCCAGGACCCGTCCGCGCTGTGACGGAGTCGATCCGTCCGCGGCGCGGCGGAGTCCCGGGGCCGTCCGGCCGGCCGCCCGAGGGGCGGGTGCCCGCGGGGTGCGGCGGGCCCGGCGGCTCAGGAGGCCAGGACCTCCTCCGGCTCCCCGTTGCCCCGCGGCTCCGTCAGGCGTACCTCCGTCGCCACCCGGTGGGCCGGGTCACGGACCTCGCCCACCAGCAGCTCCAGTACGTCCTCCAGGGCCACCACGCCGAGCACCTTGCCGCAGGCGTCGGCCACCTGGGCCAGATGGGTGGCCGCCCGGCGCATCACCGTCAGCGCGTCGTCCAGCGGCAGCTCGGACCTGAGCGTGGTCATCGGGCGCCATATCCGCTGGGGCACGGCCCGGTCGGAGTCCTCCAGGTCGAGGACGTCCTTGACGTGGAGGTAGCCCATGAAGGCGCCGTTGTGCGCGGCGACCGGGAAACGGGAGTACCCGGTGCGGGCGGTGAGCGCGACGATCTCGCCGGGGGTCACCGAGGGGCTGACGGTGACCAGCGCCTCCCGGCCCAGCAGTACGTCCAGGACGGGGCGGGAGCCCAGTTCCAGGGCGTCCTCCAGCCGCTCCTGCTCCTCGGGGTCGAGCAGTCCGGCCTGCCCGGAGTCCTCCACCAGCCGGTTGAGCTGCTCGCTGGTGAAGACGGCCTCGACCTCGTCCTTCGGCTCGACGCGGAAGAGCCGCAGGACGCCCTTGGCGCAGGCGCCGAGCGCCACGGTGACCGGCTTGCAGACACGGGCGAAGGCGACCAGGCCGGGGCCCAGCCACAGCGCGGCCTTCTCCGGCGCGGCCATCGCCAGGTTCTTCGGCACCATCTCACCGATGACCAGGTGGAAGAAGACCACGGCCGCGAGCGCGATGACATAGCCCAGCGGATGGACCATCCCGTCGGGCAGCCGCATCCAACCGAACACCGGTTCGAGCAGTTGGGCCACCGTGGGTTCGGCGACGGCGCCGAGCGTCAGCGAGCAGACGGTGATGCCGAACTGCGCGGCGGCCATCATCTGCGGCAGCCGCTCCAGGCCGTGCAGCACCTGGCGGGCCCGGGCGGTGCCGACCGGCTCGATCTGGCTGCGGCGGACCGAGACGAGCGCGAACTCGGCGCCGACGAAGAAGCCGTTGGCGAGCACGAGCAGCGCGGCGAAGACCAGTTGGAGGACGCTCATCGGGCGGCCTCCGCCAGGTCGGCGGCGGCGTCGGCCGCCGGGGCGGTGCGGACGAGACGGACGCGCTCGGCGCGGTAGTGCCCGACCTGGCGCACGGCGAGCCGCCAGCCCGGCAGCTCGGCCCTGTCACCGGGGGCCGGGATCCGGCCGAGCAGATCGGCCACCAGGCCGGCGACCGTCTCGTACGGGCCCTCGGGCGCTTCCAGGCCGATGCGCCGCAGCAGGTCGACGCGGCAGCCGCCGTCGACGTCCCAGGCGGGCCGGCCGTCCTCGGGCGGGGCGGGGGCCAGCTCCGGCACGTCCTTGGCGTCGTGCTCGTCGCGGACCTCGCCGACCAGTTCCTCGACGATGTCCTCCAGGGTGACCACGCCCGCCGTGCCGCCGTACTCGTCGACGACGACCGCGATGGGCTGCTCGCTGCGCAGCTGCGTGAGCAGCGGCCGCACCGGCAGCGTCTCGGGGACCAGCAGCGCCGGGCGGGCGATACGGCCGACCGGGGTGCGCAGCCGCTTCTGGGCGGGCACCGCGAGGGCGTCCTTGAGATGGGCCATGCCCACCACCTCGTCGATCTTCTCCTGGTAGACGGGGAAGCGGGACAGGCCGGTGGCGCGGGTGAGGTTGACCACGTCCTCGGCGGTCGCCGAGATCTGCAGGGCGCTGACCTTCACGCGCGGCGTCATCACGTGCTGCGCGGTCAGGTCGCCCAGGGACAGGGTGCGCACGAACAGGTCGGCCGTGTCCTGTTCCAGGGCACCGGCCCGGGCCGAGTGCCGGGCCAGCGAGACCAGCTCGCCGGGGGTGCGGGCGGAGGCCAGCTCGTCGGCGGGCTCCACGCCGAGCGCCCGCACCAGGCGGTTGGCCACCGTGTTCAGTGCGGCGATCACCGGGCGGAACAGGCGGGCGAAGGCGTGCTGCGGGCCGGCCACGAAGCGCGCGACCTGCAGCGGCCGGGAGACCGCCCAGTTCTTCGGGACCAGCTCGCCGACCACCATCTGGAGGGCGGAGGCGAGCAGCATGCCGACGACCACGGCGATCCCGGACACGGCGCCCTCGGGCAGGCCGGTCGCGGCGAAGGGACCGCGCAGCAGGTCGGCCAGCGCCGGTTCGGCGAGCATGCCGACGACCAGTGAGGTGATGGTGATGCCGAGCTGGGTGCCGGAGAGCTGGAAGGACAGCTCGCCCAGCGACTCGACGACCGTACGGGCCCGTGGGTCGCCGTCGGCGGCGGCCTTCTCGGCCTCCGGACGCTCGACCGTCACCAGGCCGAACTCGGCCGCGACGAAGAAGCCGTTCGCGAGGATCAGCAGGAAGGCCGCTCCGAGGAGCAGCAGGGAGAGGGTCATGATGCCGCCGCCTCGGCGTACGCGCGGGCCGCGGGGTCGCGGCGCGCGCCATGCCGGCAGGGGGCGGCGCAGGTACTACAGGACGATCCGTCCATCGCCGGAGGGAGTCACTCCTCGGGTAGCAGGAGCCCCTGGCACCGGGCGGGGCACAGGGGCGGGGGCTCAGCGAAAAGCCTCCCCCAACAGATTAATCAAGACCGGGCCCGGCGCGGCAGGGCGGACGCCCCCGACTCAGCCCCGGGGTTCCCCCTGGGACCTCTCGGGGTCCTCGGCCGTCCCGGCGTCGACCAGTGCGCGCAGGGCGCGGGCGTCGGTGAGGGCGCGCTGCCGGGCGATGCCCGGCTGGATGCCGAGCACGGGCAGGCTGGTGCCGTCGCTCAGGTCGAGGAACACCCACGGGTCGCCGGGGCGCAGGTTCACCTGAAGGATCTCCGGCCAGGCCAGCCGGCGCCGGGAGGCGATGTTGACCACGGTGACGCCTCTCTCGTCGGCGACCACCTTGGGCCGGGCCAGCATCGCCAGCACCCCGAACAGGAGCGCGCCGGTGAAGACGAAACTGAGGCGCTCACCGGGGGTGAGCTGTTCCAGCAGGACCGCGACGACCGCGATCACCGCGAAGATCGCGGTGCCGGCCGAGAGCAGGACCGCGCGGGTGACGCCCGGCCGGAAGGTGACGGGGAGTGCGGGCAGGTCGGACATCGGATCTGGGCCTCTCTGTGCCTCGCGTCGCCTTTTCCCGGGTGCTCAGAGGCGGCAGGCGTGGATGGCCGTGGTCAGGATGGCCCGGGCGCCGATGGCGTACAGGTCGTCCATGATCCGCTGGGCGTCCTTGGCGGGGACCATCGCGCGCACGGCGACCCAGCCCTCGTTGTGCAGCGGGGAGACGGTCGGGGACTCCAGGCCGGGGGTCAGCGCGACGGCCTTCTCCAGCTGCTCGACCCGGCAGTCGTAGTCCATCATCACGTACGTCCGGGCGACCAGGACGCCCTGGAGGCGGCGCAGGAACTGCTGCACCTTGGGCTCCTCGGCGTCCGCGCCGGTGCGGCGGACGACGATCGCCTCGGACTTCATGATCGGCTCGCCGAAGACCTCGAGGCCCGCGTTGCGCAGGCTGGTGCCGGTCTCCACGACGTCGGCGATGACCTCGGCGACGCCCAGCTCGATCGCAGTCTCCACCGCGCCGTCGAGGTGGACGACGGAGGCGTCGACGCCGCTGTCGGCGAGGTGCTTGGCGACGATGCCCTCGTAGGAGGTGGCGACCGTCTTGCCGTTCAGATCGCCCACGCCGTTGGCGGTGCCGGGCTTGGAGGCGAAGCGGAAGGTGGAGCGGGCGAAGCCGAGCGGGAGGATCTCCTCGGCGTTGGCGCCGGAGTCCACGAGCAGGTCGCGGCCGGTGATGCCGATGTCGAGGCGGCCGGAGGAGACGTAGATCGCGATGTCGCGGGGGCGGAGGTAGAAGAACTCGACCTCGTTGTTCGGGTCGACGATCCGCAGTTCCTTGGACTCGCGGCGCTGCTGGTAGCCGGCCTCATGCAGCATGTCCGCCGCAGGGCCGGAGAGTGAACCCTTGTTGGGGACGGCGATGCGCAGCATGAGGTCGGCTTCCTTTGTTCGTCTCGTACGGATGCGTCGCGTAGGGATTCTTCGCGTACGAAGGGGTGTGCGGGGGTGGTTCAGAGGTGGGCGTAGACGTCGTCCAGGGAGATGCCGCGGGCGACCATCATCACCTGGACGTGGTACAGCAGCTGCGAGATCTCCTCGGCGGCGGCGTCCTTGCCCTCGTACTCGGCGGCCATCCAGACCTCGGCGGCCTCCTCGACGACCTTCTTGCCGATGGCATGGACGCCCTTGCCGACCAGCTCGGCGGTGCGGGAGGTGGCGGGGTCGCCCTGGGCTGCCTTGTGCTGGAGCTCGGTGAACAGCTCCTCGAACGTCTTCTTGGACATGGTGCTCCCCACCCTAGCCGCTGTACCGGCCGGCTCACCGCCAGGGTTCGGATACTGAACGCAGCGTGGCCGCGGTGGCGACCGCCGCGGTGACCGCCTCGTGTCCCTTGTCCTCGCGGGAGCCGTCCAGGCCGGCCCGGTCCAGGGCCTGCTCCTCGGTGTCGCAGGTGAGCACGCCGAAGCCGACGGGCACGCCGGTCTCGACCGACACCTGGGTCAGGCCCTGGGTGACGCCCTGGCAGACGTACTCGAAGTGCGGGGTGCCGCCGCGGACGACCACGCCGAGGGCGACGATCGCGTCGTAGCCGCGGCCCGCCAGCACCTTGGCCACCACCGGGAGTTCGAAGCTGCCGGGGACCCGGAGCAGGGTCGGCTCGTCGATCCCGAGGTCGTGCAGGGCGCGCAGGGCGCCGTCCACCAGTCCGTCCATCACCTTCTCGTGCCACTGTGCCGCGATGACGGCGACCCTGAGATCGCCGACGTTGCGGACGGACAGTTCCGGTGCACCCTTGCCGCTCACGTGTCTCCTCCGTGCTGTTCTCTTGCCGTGCTGGTCGTGCTGGTCGTGCTGGTCCGGCCGGCCCTGCTCGCCGGGCCGGCCGGGTTCACTGGTTGCCGCAGGTGGACGCGGTGGTGCCGTCCAGCCAGGGCAGGTCGTGGCCCATCCGGTCCCGCTTGGTGCGCAGGTAGCGCAGATTGTGCTCGCCCGCCTGGACGGGCATCGGCTCCCGCTCGGTGACCTTGATGCCGTGGCGCAGCAGCGCGTCGGACTTGTCGGGGTTGTTGGTCAGCAGCCGGACGCTGCGGACGCCGAGGTCCCGCAGGATCTGCGCGCCGGCGCCGTAGTCGCGGGCGTCGGCGGGCAGGCCGAGTTCGAGGTTGGCGTCCAGGGTGTCGCGGCCCTGCTCCTGCAGTTCGTAGGCGCGCAGCTTGGACATCAGGCCGATGCCGCGTCCCTCGTGGCCGCGCAGATAGACGACCACTCCCCTGCCCTCCTGCTGGATGCGCTCCAGGGAGGCGTCCAGCTGGGGGCCGCAGTCGCAGCGCAGCGAGCCGAAGACGTCGCCGGTCAGGCACTCGGAGTGGACGCGGACCACGACGTCCTCGCCGTCCGCGAGGTCGCCGTGCACGAGGGCGACGTGCTCGACGCCGTCGGCGGTGGAGCGGTAGCCGTACGCGGTGAAGGTGCCGTGCGCGGTGGGCAGGCGGACCTCGGCCTCGCGGCGGACGGTGGGCTCGCTGTCGCGGCGGTAGGCGATCAGGTCCTCGATGGAGATGATCGTCAGGCCGTGCTTGCGGGCGAAGACCATCAGCTCGGGCAGGCGCAGCATCCGGCCGTCCTCGCCGGCGATCTCGACGATGGCGCCGGCCGGGCGCAGTCCGGCGAGCCGGGCGAGATCGACGGCGGCCTCGGTGTGGCCGTCGCGGGCCAGGACGCCGCCGGGCCGGGCGCGCAGCGGGAAGACGTGCCCGGGGCGGACGAGGTCGGTGGGCTCGGCCGTGCCGCCCGCCAGCAGCTGGAGCGTGGTGGCGCGGTCGGCGGCGGAGATGCCGGTGGTGACGCCGTGCGCGGCGGTGGCGTCGACGGAGACCGTGAAGGCGGTCTTCATCGACTCGGTGTTCTCCTGGACCATCTGCGGGAGCCGGAGCCGGTCCAGTTCCGCGCCCTCCATGGGGGCGCAGATCAGCCCGCGGCACTCGGTCATCATGAACGCGACGATCTCGGGGGTCGCCTTCTCGGCGGCGATGACGAGGTCGCCCTCGTTCTCCCGGTTCTCGTCGTCGACGACCACGACCGGGCGTCCGGCCGCGATGTCCGCGACGGCCTGCTCGACCGGGTCGAGCCCGAACTCCTCGGGGTCGCCGGTGCTGTAGAGGACGGTTGCCGCACTCATGCGGGCGCTCCTTCCGGGACGGGCCGCGCGCTGTGGCGGGAGCGCAGCCACCAGTCGCGCAGGCCCCACAGGACGAGCGCGCCGTAGATGACGTAGACGAAGCCGGAGAAGGCGAAGCCGTTGGCGAAGTTGAGCGGGACGCCGACGGCGTCCACGAGCAGCCAGGCGAGCCAGAACTCGACCATGCCGCGCGCCTGGGCGTACATGGCGACGACGGTGCCGACGAAGATGTACGCGTCGGGCCAGGGGTCCCAGGACAGCGACGGGTAGGCCGTGAACAGGCCGGCCACCGCGACCGTGCCGACGGCCGCCGTGGCGAGCAGGGCGGCCCGTTCGCGCCAGGTGGCGAAGCGTACGGCGATGTGGCCGTCCGCGCCGGTGGCCTTGCCGCGGTTCCACTGCCACCAGCCGTAGACGGCGACGACCATGACGACGATCTGCTTGCCGGCGCTGCCGGACAGGTGCGCGGTGGCGAAGGCGGCGAAGAGGATCACGCCGGACAGGAACTGGGTGGGCCAGCTCCACAGGGAACGCCGCCAGCCGAACGCCAGGCCGAGCAGGCCGATGACGTTGCCGATCATGTCCGACCACTTGATGTGCTGGTCGAGGAGGGTGAAGGCCTCCGAGTTGAGCCAGTTCACCTGCCCTCCCCCTCTCGCGTCTCCGTTCCCGGCGCGCGGTCGCCGAGCAGCCGCTCGACGTACTTGGCGACGACGTCCACTTCCAGGTTGACCGGGTCCCCGGGCTGTTTGAGGCCGAGGGTGGTCAGGGCGAGGGTGGTGGGGATGAGGCTGACGGTGAAGTGGTCGGCGCCCACCTCGACGACGGTGAGGCTGATGCCGTCGACGGTGATGGAGCCCTTCTCCACGACATAGCGCGCGAGGTCGTCGGGGAGGGAGATCCGCACGATCTCCCAGTGCTCGGAGGGGGTGCGGTCCAGGACGGCGCCGGTGCCGTCGACGTGTCCCTGCACGATGTGGCCGCCGAGGCGGGCGCCCACTGCGGTGGGGCGTTCGAGGTTGACCCGGGAGCCGACGGCGAGGGCGCCGAGGCTGGAGCGCTTGAGGGTCTCCGCCATGACGTCGGCGGTGAACTCGTCGCCCTCGTGCTCGACGACGGTGAGACAGACTCCGTTCACGGCGATGGAGTCGCCGTGCTGCGCGCCCTCGGTGACGACGGGGCCGCGGAGCCGGAAGCGCGCGGCGTCGCCGAGGTCCTCGACGGCGGTGACTTCGCCCAGCTCTTCGACGATTCCGGTGAACACTTCCCGGGTCCTCCTGCCTCTTCGGGCACGGACTCCGGGGCTGTCGCGAACGACAGGGAAGACGAACGAACACACACGGGGCGACGACGCCGGAACGGGTCCCGTCATGACGACGAGCCCGTAGACGGCGGCGCGCGCACAGAGGTGTGCCCGCTCGCCGCGCACTGCCTCCCATCCGGACTTTAACCGTCGGTCCAGGAATTCCACCTGGTCAACCGGCCGCTGGAAGCGACCGGGTCGCGGACTATAACCGCCGGTTCGGACTTTCACCGACCCCGGAGTGCGCTGCTACTGGTACACGGCCAGTGTGCCACGCGTGGTCGGCATCCATACAGGCGGTCGGTGTGGGCTCGCTCACAGAGCGCAGTGCCGCGAGACCCGGCGGCGGGCAAGGGCCGTCGTCACCGCCGCCGGGCCGGTCTGTGCAGGAGTCAGACCTTAAAAGGACTAGACCAGTCCGGTCAACAGATCGGCGGAGGCGGGGAGCTCACCCGGGGCGCGCGAGCGGCGGACGGGCGCCGCGTGGACGGCGTACGGGCGGCGCGCAGGCGGGGGCGCGGATGGCATTACGTACGGCACGGCGTTACGGGGTGGACGGTGGACGGGGACGAACGAGGACGCACGAGGACGGCGGTGCGGGTGCGCTCGATGACGAACGCGGACAAGCTGGACGGGACCTCACCGCGCACGTCGTCCGGAGGGACTGAGGAGCATGACCACGATCCTGGTGACCGGCGGCACCGGAACACTGGGCAGGCATGTCGTCGGGCGGCTGCGCGCGGACGGCCACGAGGTGCGCGTGCTCAGCCGGCGTGGCGGGCCGTACGCCGTCGATCTGCGCGAGGGCGGCCCGGGGCTGGACGCGGCCGTCACCGGCGTCGACACCATCGCGCACTGCGCCAGCTCGCCCCGGGGCGGCGACGAGGAGGCCGCCGCCCACCTGATCGCGGCGGCCCGGAGAGCGGGGGTCGGTCACCTCGCCTACATCTCCATCGTGGGCGTCGACCGCGTGCCGCTCGGCTACTACGCCTCGAAGCGCGCCGTGGAGCGGCTGGTCGTGGAGTCGGGGCTGGGCTGGACCGTGCTGCGGGCCACCCAGTTCCACGATCTCCTGGTCACCTTCTTCCAGACCCTCGCCAGATCGCCGGTCCTGCTGCTCCCGGCGGGCGTGCGGGACCAGCCCGTCGAGGTCACGGAGGTCGCGGGCCGGCTGGCCGAGCTGGCCGCGGGCGCTCCGGCGGGCCGGGTCCCGGACCTGGGCGGCCCGGAGATCCGCCCCCTCGAATCCCTGGCCCGCGCCTACCTCCGCGCCACCACCCGCCACCGCCCCGTCCTGAACGTCCCCCTACCGGGCCGCACCTACCGCGGCTTCCGCGAGGGCAGCCATCTGACTCCGTCCAGGGCGGTGGGGAAGCGGACGTTCGAGGAGTATCTGGCGGGGCGGTTCGGGGGTGGTGGGTGACGGGGGGCGCGGGGTGGGGCTCGGGAGTGCGGCACCCGCTCAAGCCACCGAGCCGGGCGGAGCCGGGGGGCGCAGGGGGCGGAGCCCCCGCCGGGGATCAGGGCCCGGAGCGAAGGCCCAGGGACGGCCACCCCCTCAAGCCACCGAGCCGGGCGGAGTCCAGGGGTGCAGGGGGCGGAGCCCCCGCCGGGGATCAGGGCCCGGAGCGAAGGCCCAGGGACGGCCACCCCCTCAAGCCACCGAGCCAGCCGGAACCCAAGGGCGCAGGGGGCGGAGCCCCCGCCGGAGGGACCGGCGCGGAGTCCCAGGGGGACGATCGCCTCTCAAGCCACCGAGCCGAGCGGAACCCGGGGGTGCAGGGGGCGGAGCCTCCGCCGGGGGCCGGGGCGGAGACCCGGGGGCGGTCACCCCTCAAGTCACCGAGTCGGGTGGGTGGGTGGGCCGAGGGGGGTGAAGAGTTCCTCCTGGGCTCGGTCTCGGGCCATCAGGACCGCCCCCCGCAGCACCGCTCCGCCGCCCAGTTCCCCCGCCCGCACCTCCGTGGGCAGCGGCGACATCTCCCGTACCCGTTCGGCCACCCGCGCGGCGAGTGTCTCTCCTCCGGCCTGCCCGACCTCTCCGCCGAGCACCACGCACCCGGGGTCCAGCACGGCCGCGACGGAGGCGGCCCCGAGGGCGAGGCGGCCGGCGAGGGCGTCCAGGAAACCGGCGGCCCCGGTCGCCTCGCCGCACACCGCACGCCGTACCAGTTCCGCCGCGGCCGGCTCCGGCCCCGTACCGGCACCCGACAGCCCGTACCGCCCGGCCAGGTCCACCACCGCCGCCGATCCGGCCAGCGAGTGGAAGCCGCCCGCGCAGTCCGTCGCCGAGGGCGGCCGGCCGGTGCCGGGCACGGGCAGGAAGCCGATCTCGCCGGTGCCGCCGGAGGCCCCGCGGCGCAGCATCCCGTCCAGGACCACCGCCGCGCCGATGCCGTGCCCGAGCCAGAGCAGCACGAAGGTGTCCCGGTCCCGGGCGGCCCCGTCCCGCTGCTCGGCGAGGGCCGCGAGGTTGGTCTCGTTCTCGACGGTGACCCGGGTGTGCGGCATCCGTTGCTGCAGCGCGGCCACCAGCCGCCGGTGCCAGGCGGGCAGCCCGGTGGTGTCGCGCAGTTCGCCGGTGACCGGGTCGATCAGTCCGGGCGCGCCGATGCCCACGGTGTGCAGCCGGGCGGCCCCGGCCTCCTTCGCCGCCCGTTCCACCAGGGTGACCGCCCGCTCCACCGCCGCCCCGGTGCCGGTGTCCCCGACGACCGGCGCGGACGCCCCGGCCAGTTCCCGCCCGAGCAGGTCGGACACGGTCACGGTGACGCTCTCGGTGCGGACGTCGAGGGCGGCCAGATGGGCGCGGTCGGCGACGATGCCGTACAGCCGTGCGTTCGGGCCGCGCCGTTGCGCGCCGGACTCCCCCACCACGGTGATCAGTCCGGAGGCCGTCAGGCGTTCGACCAGATCGGCGACGGTGGGCCGGGACAGGCCGGTGAGCTGCTTCAGCCGCCCTGCCGTCAACGGCCCTTCCTGCTGCAGCAGCCGCAGGGCGAGCCGGTCGTTGATGGCCCGGGCGGTGCTCGGGGATGCGGGCATGGCGGGAATCCTCCCAGACCGGCGGGGCCGCGCCGACGGGACGGCCGTATATCCGCTATCTATCAGGTATCCGCTATCTATCAGGCAGGGTCCCTGATAGTTTACGCCGAAACCTGAGCACGGCCCGGGGAGGGGCAGCGGAATGAGCGCAGTGGGGCACGACCGGGGCGAGGTACGGCGCGCGCGGTACGCCGTGGCGGCCGTCTTCGCGGTGCACGGCGCGGTGACCGGTTCGTTCGCGACCCGGATGCCGTGGATCCAGGACCACGCCTCGGTCGGCGCCGGCCAGCTGGGCCTGGCGCTGGCCTTCCCCGCGCTGGGCGCGTCCCTGGCGATGCCGCTGGCCGGCGGCATCACCCACCGCTTCGGCGCCCGTACCGCGCTGCGCGGCCTGCTCGCCCTGTGGACGCTCTCCCTGGTGCTGCCCGCGCTCGCCCCGAACCTGCTCACCCTGTGCCTGGCCCTGTTCGTCTACGGCGCCTCGGCGGGCATGTCGGACGTCGCGATGAACGCGCTCGGGGTGGAGGTGGAGAACCGGCTCGGCCGCTCGATCATGTCCGGCCTGCACGGCATGTGGAGCGCGGGCGCCCTGACCGGCTCGGCGGCCGGCACGCTCGCCGCGCACCTGGGCGCGGACGCCCGGCTGCACCACGCCCTGGCGGCCGCCGTGCTGACCGTTCTCGGGCTGATCGCCTGCACCTGGGTCCTGGACCTGCAGGCCGCCGAGGACGAGGAGCCGCCGCCGCGGTTCGCACTGCCGCCGCGGTCGGCGCTGCTGATCGGGGCGATCGGGTTCTGCGCGGTCTTCGCGGAGGGCGCCAGCCTGGACTGGTCGGCGGTGTACCTGCGCCACCAGCTGGAGACCTCGGCCGGTCTCGCGGCGGCCTGCACCACGGGCTTCACCCTGACCATGGCCGTCGCCCGGCTGGCGGGCGACAAGGTGGTGGACCGGTTCGGTTCCGTGCGCACGGTCCGGGCGAGCGGCGTGCTGGCCGTCGCCGGCGGCCTGCTGGTGGTGCCGGCCGGGCATCCGGTGGTGGCGATGGCCGGGTTCGCGCTGCTGGGGTTGGGCATCGCGGTCGTCGTGCCGCTGTGCTTCGCCGCGGCCGGGCGCAGCGGCCCGAACCCCAGTCAGGCCATCGCGGGCGTGGCGACCATCACGTACACCTCCGGCCTGGTGGCGCCGGGCGCGATCGGCGGGCTCGCCCAGGCGACGAGTCTGGTGGTCTCGTTCGGCCTGGTCACCGTGCTGGCGTGCGGCCTGGCGGCCTTCGCGGGCGTGCTGCGGGCGGGCGACCGGGGCCGCCCGCAGGTCAGTGGCCGTCCCGCAGCAGTTCCCGGCCCGCGGTCCTGAACTCCTCGCTCCACGGCGCCGGGCGCAGGGTCGCCGCGTCCAGCCGGACCAGGACGCGGGTGCCGTGGGCGTACGTGGTGGCGCCGTCGGCCGAGCAGAACCGGAAGCCGTACGTCAGCCCGGTCGTGCCGAGCCGTTCCAGCCACAGGTGGACGGCGTACTCACCCGGCCGGGTCACCGGCGCCTCATAGGTCACGCGCAGTTCCCTGACGGCGTTGCAGGCGTCCCCGGCCGCCGCCCAGTCGCCCTCGAAGCGGAACCCGTGCCCCTGCCACAGCTCGGACCAGGCGCGCTCGACGAGGAGGGGGTAGCGGGCGTTGTGCAGCAGGCCGAGCGCGTCCAGGTCGTCGAAGTGGACGACGACGGGGATCAGCCGGCCGGACGACAGGGCGGGGGCGGCGGGTGCTTCGGCGGTCACGGCGGTGCTCCTGAAGGTACGGGCTGAACGAGCTGGCGGGACGGTGGTGCACCGCCATACTAAGCGGACGCTCAGCGGCCGTTCGAACAGAGCACGGCCCGGCACCCCCGACAATGGTTTCCGGACAGTCCCAAGAAGTCTTCAGGCAGCGGAAACAGCCTTCAGGCACAGAGAAAGCGGAACCCCACATGGACCTCGGCGTGCGCTGGAAACTGCACGGTGACGGGCGCACGCCCGCACCCGGAGCGGTGGTCCGGCCGGACGAACGGCTCTCCTGGCCCCGCACGGTGGGGCTCGGCGCCCAGCACGTCGTGGCCATGTTCGGGGCCTCCTTCGTGGCCCCCGTGCTGATGGGCCTCGACCCCAACCTCGCGATCATGATGTCGGGCGTCGCGACCGTGCTCTTCCTGCTGGCCACCCGCGGCCGGGTGCCCAGCTACCTGGGCTGCTCGCTGTCGTTCGTGGGCGTCGCCGCGGTCATCCGGGCGCAGGGCGGCACGACCGCGACCGTGACCGGCGCGGTCCTCGTCGTCGGTGCCGTGCTGTTCCTGGTCGGTCTCGCGGTGCAGCGCTTCGGCGCCCGGATCATCCACGCCGCGATGCCCCCGATCGTCACCGGCGCGGTCGTGTTGCTGATCGGCTTCAACCTCGCCCCGGTGACCGCCTCCACCTACTGGCCGCAGGACCAGTGGACGGCCCTCCTGGTGATGCTGTTCACCGGTCTGGCCGTGGTCTGCCTGCGCGGTTTCTGGTCCCGGATCGCGATCTTCCTCGGGCTGGTCTTCGGCTACGGCATCTCCTGGGTCTTCGACCGCGTCTTCGGGAAGATCCACTCCACGGACGGGTCCGGCAGGCTCACCGACCACTGGCGCCTGGACCTCTCCGGCGTCGGCAAGGCCGACTGGATCGGGCTGCCCTCCTTCCACGGCCCGGCCTTCCACTGGTCGGCGGTCCTGGTCGCGCTGCCCGTGGTGATCGCGCTGGTCGCGGAGAACGCCGGACACGTCAAGGCGGTCGGCGAGATGACCGGCGACCCGCTCGACGACAAGCTGGGCACCGCCATCTCCGCGGACGGCGTCGCCTCCATGCTCTCCACGGCCGTGGGCGGCCCGCCCAACACCACGTACTCCGAGAACATCGGCGTGATGGCCGCCACCCGCGTCTACTCGACCGCCGCCTACTGGGCCGCCGCCTGCTTCGCGCTGCTTTTCGGCGTCTGCCCGAAGTTCGGCGCCGTCGTGGCCGCCATCCCCGGCGGTGTGCTCGGCGGCATCACCGTCATCCTGTACGGCATGATCGGCCTGCTCGGCGCGCAGATCTGGATCACCGCCGGGGTGGACCTGCGCAACCCGCTGAATCTGGTGCCGGCCGCCGCGGGCATCATCATCGGCGTCGGCAACGTCAGCCTGAAGTTCACCGACACCTTCTCCCTGAGCGGCATCGCGCTCGGCACGATCGTCGTCATCACCGGCTACCACGCGCTGCGCGCCTTCGCCCCGGTGCACCTCAAGCAGCAGGGGCCCCTGCTGGACGAGGGCACCTCGGCCTACGACGAGCCGGGACAGGGCGGGGCCCGGCGCACCGAGCCGTAGTCACTGCGGGCCCAGTCCCCCCTCCCGGTTCGCGTACACGCGTGCGGGTTCCCCCGTTCCGGGGAAGCGTCCGGCCCGTCGGCACCCAGGCCGGCCCGGGCCTGGGACGCTGCCCCCATGGGGCAATCGGCACAACTCACCCGTCGCCCGGACACCGTGGACGCGGTCGTGACCCGGATGCGGGGCCTGGCCGCCGCACTGCCGGAGCGGGACGGGATCGCGGTCTTCAACCGGGTCTACCTCACCGTCACCGAGGAGGTGGACCGGCGCCTGACGGCCGGGCGGTTCGCGGACCCGAGAGGCGCGAGCGCGCTGGACGTACGGTTCGCCGAGCGGTACCTCGCCGCCGTGGACGCGCCCGAGGCACGGCACGCCCCGGCCTGCTGGCGCCCGCTGCTGCAACTGCGCCGCCATCCCGGCGTCCGGCCGCTCCAGTTCGCGCTGGCGGGCGTCAACGCGCACATCGGCCACGACCTGGCCCTGGCCGTCGTGGACACCTGCCACGCCCTGGAATGCGAACCGGCCGCACTGGAGGGCGACTTCGACCGGGTGGGCGAGCTGCTCGTGGCGCTGGAGGAACGCGTCCGCGAGGACCTGATGCCGGGCCCCGACCTGCTGCAGATCGCCGACCCGCTCACCCATCTGCTCGGCGCCTGGAGTCTGGAGGCGGCCCGGGACGCCGCCTGGTCGGCCGCGCGGGCCCTGTGGGCGCTGCGCGGACTGCCCGGGCTGGCCGGGGAGTTCGCCCAGCGGCTGGACGCGGCGGCCGGCTTCGCCGGACGCATGATGCTCACCCCGCTGCCCGGCTGACACCCGCCCGCGCTCCCCGGAACTCCCGCCCGGTCGCTGTACGTTGCCCAGGAACACCGGCGATCACTGGCGATCACGAAGGAGTACGTCCATGGCGACCCGGCTGGGACTCGGTCTTCCGCAGAATCGGCAGTACGACCTCGGCCGCGACGTGCCCGACGTGGCGCGCGCCGCGGAGGGCATCGGGTACGACAGCCTGTGGGTGTACGAGCGGGCCCTGGTCCCGGAGCCCGCCACCCAGGGCCTGTACGGCATCGAGGGCGTGCCCTGGCCCGACTCCTACCGTCATGTGGCCGACCCGCTGATCACCCTCGCCCTGGCCGCCGCGGTCACCGGGCGGGTGAGCCTGGGCACCAGTGTGCTGGTCGCGCCGCTGCACGTGCCCTTCCAGCTCGCCAAGGCCCTGGCCTCGCTGGACGCCGCCAGCGGCGGACGGGTGATCGCGGGCTTCGGCACCGGCTGGTCGCTGGACGAGTACGCCGCCGCGGGCATCCGGCCGATCAAGGAGCGCGGCCGGGTCCTCGACGAGGTGATCGACGTCTGCCGGGCCGTGTGGGGGCCGGACCCGGTGCGCCACCACGGCCCGACCACCGCGATCGACTCGGCCGTGGTCGGCCCCAAGCCCGCCCGGCCGATCCCGATCCTGCTGGCTGCGGGTTCGCGCCGGGCGCGCGAGCGGCTGGTCGAGCACGCCGACGGCTGGCTGCCGACCAGCCTCGGCATCGACCAGGTCGCCGACCAGTGGCAGGCCCTGCGGGACCTGGCCGCCGAGCGCGGCCGGCAGCAGCCGATCCGGACCGTGCTGCGGGCCAACGCGCGCTACTCGGCCAAGGCCCACGAGGGCAGCGGCCGGCGCCCCTTCCACGGCAGCGCCGACCAGATCGTGGAGGATCTGTCCACCTATGCCGAGCTGGGCATGCGGGAGATCCTGATCGATGTGCAGAGCACCCTGCGGGACGCCGCGGAACTGAAGGACGTGGCCGCCGAGATCCACGAGAAGGCGCGGGCAGCCGGGCTGTGACCGCCCGCGCGGTGGCTCGTTCCCCGGGGACCCGCCGCGCGGTGGCCCGTTCCCCGGGGACCGCCGGCCCGGTGGCTCAGTCCTCGGGGAGTTCGACGGGCGCGATCTCGTCGTAGAGGTCGCCGGGGCCGGGGTTGGTCGCGTCGGTGGACCCGCCGAAGTGGTGCATGACGCCCCAGACCGCGTTCAGCGCGGTCTGCACGGCGCCCTCCGCCCAGCCGGCCGTCCAGGAGATGTCGTCGCCGGCCAGGAAGATGCCCCGCTTGTCCGCGGGCAGCCCCTCCTGCATGAAGTGCGTGAACAGGCGGCGCTGGTAGCGGTAGTGGCCGGGCAGGTTCGCCTTGAACGCGCCCATGAAGTAGGGCTCGTTCTCCCAGGACACCGTCACCGGGTTGCCGATGATGTGCTTCCGGACGTCGACCTTGGGATAGATCTCCGACAGCGACTTCAGCATGACCTCCATCCGCTCGTTCGCGGACAGCGGCAGCCACTTGAGGCTGTCGTCGCACCAGGTGTAGGAGAGGCAGATGACGGCGGGCTTGTCCGGGCCGTCGTCCAGGAGGTAGGTGCCGCGGGTCATCCGGTCGGTGAGCGTCATCGACATGACGTCCCGGCCGGTCGGATTTCCCCTGTCGTCGACGGCCTTGTCCAGCCAGAACGGCCGGTCCACGGGCACGAACAGCTTGCTGGACTCCATGTAGTGGGTGCGCTCGATCGCCGTCCAGTGGTCGATCGGGAACAGCCCGTCGTCGCACTGGATCTTGGACAGCAGCATCCAGGACTGGGCGGTGAAGACCGCCGCCCGGTAGGTGCGGATGTCCCCGTCGGCGTCCGTCACGGTGATCCGGTCGCCGGCGGTGCGGTGCAGCCGGGTCACGGCCGGGCGCGGCTCGCCGCCGGTGTGCAGGGACCGCAGCGAGGTGCCGTAGGGCCAGTGGACGATCTTCTCCGGCTCGCGCTCCCACAGCCGCAGCGGCAGCTGCTGCGAGCCGCCGACGATACCGCGGTGGTGGTCGTCGGCCTCGGTGTAGACGACGCGCAGGATCTCCAGGATGGAGTTCGGGAAGTCGGTGTCCCAGCCGCCGGTGCCGAAGCCGACCTGGCCGAAGATCTCGCGGTGCCGGAAGGACTTGAACGCCTCGGAGTCGCAGAGGAAGCCGTAGAAGGTCTGGTTGTCGAGCTTCTCGACGAGCTTCGCCCAGATCTCCCGGATGCGCGGCACGTCCCGCTCGCGCAGGGCGCGGTTCATGTCCGAGAAGTCGGCGCCCTCCTCCAGGCACCTGCCCCAGGCGTCCGCGACATCCCGGTAGACCTGCGGCAGGTCGTCGATCGTCTCGGCGTAGTGCGACTCGCCCTTGAGGTCGACGA
Organism: Streptomyces sp. NPDC047017; assembly: GCF_040644175.1. NCBI lineage: Bacteria > Bacillati > Actinomycetota > Actinomycetes > Kitasatosporales > Streptomycetaceae > Streptomyces > Streptomyces sp. NPDC047017. Next base: position 78,224 of record NZ_JBEYVW010000016.1, read on the forward strand.
CGGTCGACGGGGTGCCCTCGGCCAGCGGGTTCGGGAACGGCCGGGTGACCAGGCCCACCAGATCGATGTAGTGCTGGAGCGCCGTGGAGGACGGCGGGAAGCGCATGGCGCCCATCTCGGCGGTCAGCGACTCGTCGCAGCCCTCGAAGCCGACGGTGCGCAGCCGGCCGCCGATCCGGTCGGCCTCGTAGACGACGGGCTTGAGGCCCATCTTCATCAGCTCGTAGGCGGCCACGATGCCGGACAGCCCGCCGCCGATGACCGCGACCTCGGCGCCGTGCTCGGTCGCCGGGACCTGGCCGAGGCCCGCCGGGTGGGCGAGGAAGTCGTCGTACGCGTACGGGAAGTCCGGGCCGAACATGGTGATCGGCGGCTGCTGCTCGTCTGCGTGCTCGACGGCGTTGGGCACCGTGGACGTCATGGGGTACGGACTCCTTGCGCGGAAGAACGGAGGGGGGAGGCGGAGGGACGCTGGGCCCGGGTCAGGCGAGGGACCCGTACAGGCCCGGGCGGCGGTCCGCCAGGTACGGGTTGGCCTCGCGGGAGGCGGCGAGGAAGGCGGGGTCGACGTCGGCGAGGACCAGTTCCCCGGCGCGTCCGGCGCGGGCGCGGGCGATGCCGTCGGGGCCGGCGAGCACGGAGAGCCCGATGAACTCGAACTCGCCCTCCTGACCGGCCCGGTTGACGTACGCCACGTACAGCTGGTTCTCCCAGGCGCGCACCGGGACCAGGGACTCGGCGACGAACTGGAACGGGTGCATCTGGGCCGTCGGGACGAGCAGCAGGTCGGTGCCGGCCAGGGCGTGGGCGCGCACGTTCTCCGGGAACTCGACGTCGTAGCAGATCATGAGGCCGACGGTCACGCCGTTCAGCTCGGCCTGGACGACGGGCGTCTCGCCGGGGGTGAAGTGGTCGCGTTCGAAGCAGCCGAAGAGGTGGGTCTTGCGGTAGTTGGCCAGCCGCCTGCCGTCGGCGGAGATCAGCTGCGCCGAGTTGAAGACGGCCTCGCCGTCCCGCTCCGGGTAGCCGTAGGCGACCGCGAGGCCGTGCCGGCCGGCCAGGTCGGCGATCGCGTCGGCCGAGTCGCCGTCCGCGGGCTCGGCGAGCCGGCCGATGCCGTCGCCGATCGCGTACCCGGTCAGGAACAGCTCCGGCGCGACCAGCAGGGCGGCGCCCGCGGCGGCGGCGCGGCCCGCGGCCTCGTCGAGGATCTGGAGGTTCTCGGCGACCGAGCCGGGACGGCCGGAGCTCTGGAGCAGGGCGGTGCGCAGCGGCGGCATGGCGGTCCTCGGGAACGTGCGAACGGGGTGGGGGCCGCAGTGAAGGGCCGCATCGACGGTACGTTTGCGCTGGTCGGCGGGACAAGCCGGGACTGTTGCGTCTGTGCGTGCGATCCGTTGCACGGCGGCCGCCGCTCGCGGCGATTCGTTGCGCGCCCGCCGTGGGATCGCGCCCGTGTCCGGTGGTCAGGTGGGCGAGCCCGAGGAGAAGCGGCGCAGCAGCGGGGAGAGGACCAGTACCGACTTGGTGCGCTCCACGAACGGCTCGCCCGCGATGCGTTCCAGGACCCGTTCGAAGTGCCGCATGTCGGCGGCGAAGACCTGGGCGATCGCGTCCGCGTCACCGGTGACGGTGGACGCGGACACGACCTCCTGGTAGCGCTCCAGGCCGCGCTGGATGGTCTCCGGGGAGGTGTTGCGGCGGCAGTGGATCTCGACGTACCCCTCGGTCTGCCAGCCCAGGGCGGCCGGGTCGACGCGGACAGTGAAGCCGGTGATGGCTCCCGTGGCGCGCAGCCGGTCCACGCGCCGCTTGACGGCGGGCGCGGACAGGCCGATCAGCTGCCCGATGTCCGCGTAGGAGCGGCGGGCGTCCTCGGCGAGGGCGTGCACGATGTGTTCGTCGAGATCGTTCAGCACGGGGTGTGGGTCACTTCTTCGGGCTCGGTCAGTTCTCTGCCGCCGCGGGGGCCGGTGCGGCCGCGAGACGGGAACGGCGATGGCCGTACCCGAAGTAGACCACGAGCCCGACGGCCATCCAGATTCCGAAGACCACCCAGGTGACGGCGGACAGGCTGCCCATCAGCCACACGCACAGTACGAAGCCCACCGCGGGCAGCACCGGCGACAGCGGCACCCGGAAGGTGCGGTGCATGGCGGGGCGGGTCCGGCGCAGCACCACGACGGCCACGTTGACCAGGGCGAAGGCGAAGAGCGTGCCGATGCTGGTGGCGTCCGCGAGCTGGCCCAGCGGGATGGCGGCGGCCAGCACACCGCAGAACAGGGAGACGATCAGCGTGTTGACGCGGGGCGCCCCCGACTTCGGGTGCACCCGGGAGAACGCCTTGGGGACGAGGCCGTCGCGGGACATCGCGAACAGGATGCGGGTCTGCCCGTACAGCACGGTCAGCACGACGCTGGCGATGGCGATGACCGCGCAGAAGGCCAGCAGGGTGCCCCAGAAGGTCTGGCCGGTGACCTCGCGCATGATCTGGGCGAGGGCCGCCTCCGAGTCGTTGAACCGCCGCCAGGGCTTGGCGCCCACGGCGACGGCGGCGACCAGCACGTACAGCACGGTCACGATGCCCAGCGACAGCATGATCGCGCGGGGCAGGTCGCGCTGGGCGTTCTTCGCCTCCTCGCCGGCGGTGGAGGCGGCGTCGAAGCCGATGTAGGAGAAGAAGACCGTGGCGCCGGCCGCGCTGACACCGCTCATGCCCAGCGGCATGAAGGGGGAGTAGTTGCCGGAGCGGAAGCCCTGGACGCCGATGGCGCAGAACAGCACCAGCGCGGCGATCTTCACACAGACCATGACGGTGTTGGCGCGCGCGGACTCCTTGGCGCCGCCGAGCAGGAAGGTCATCGCCAGCAGGACGACGATCAGCGCCGGCAGGTTGAACAGGCCGCCGTCACCGGGCGGCGCCGACAGGGCCGCCGGGAGGGTGACGCCGATGGTGCCCTTGAGCAGGTCGTTGAGGTACTGGCCCCAGCCGACGGCCACGGCGGCCACCGACACGCCGTACTCCAGGATCAGACACCAGCCGCACACCCAGGCGATCAGCTCGCCCATCGTTGCGTATGCGTACGAGTACGAGGACCCGGAGACCGGTATGGTGCCGGCCAGCTCGGCGTAGGACAGGGCGGAGAAGAGCGCCGCGAGACCGGCGATCACGAAGGACACGACGACCGCGGGTCCGGCCTTGGGGACGGCCTCGCCGAGGATCACGAAGATGCCGGTGCCCAGGGTGGCACCGATGCTGATCATGGTGAGCTGCCACAGCCCGAGCGAGCGCCGCAGAGTGCCGCCCTCGCCCTGGCCACCCTCCGCGACCAGCCGTTCCACCGGCTTGCGGCGCATGAGGCGGGCACCGAGGGACGGCGGGGCGGTGGTTCTGGGGCTGTGCGGGGGTGCGCCGTGGTCGAGCACGCGTGGCTCCTTGTCGCTACGGGTCGTGAAGCGGCGGGGACCAGCGGGCACCCGTCCTGTGGGAACCCGCCGAGCGGGGTCCCTGCCACGCCGTACAGCGCAGACCCTATGAGGCCGCGCTTCACGAGCGTAATGCAGCAACCTTGCGCGTGCCCGCAAGATCGTTGCGTTCCGGGGGGCCGGGCGGGTGTTCGTTGCGCGGGCGGTATCGACCGTTGCGCACCGGTGGGGCGGGTGTGTCCGGTGTGCCGGGCATGCGCACGGCCCCCGCCGTCCCGTGACCGGGACGGCGGGGGCCGTGGGCAAGGTCACACGGGGCGGGGCGGCCCCGTGCGGAAAGGATTCGGCTCAGCTCCAGCTGGCGTGCAGCGGCTTGCCCTCGGCGTAGCCGGCGGCGCTCTGGACGCCGACGATGGCGTTGGCGGCGAACTCCTCCAGGGAGTTGGCGCCGGCGTAGGTGCAGGAGGAGCGGACACCCGCGATGATCGAGTCGATCAGGTCCTCCACGCCCGGGCGGGTCGGGTCGAGGAACATCCGGGAGGTGGAGATGCCCTCCTCGAACAGGCCCTTGCGGGCGCGGTCGTACGACGACTCCTCCGAGGTGCGGTTGCGCACCGCGCGCGCGGAGGCCATGCCGAACGACTCCTTGTACAGCCGGCCGCTGGCGTCCTGCTGGAGGTCGCCCGGCGACTCGTAGGTGCCGGCGAACCAGGAGCCGATCATCACGTTGGACGCGCCGGCCGCGAGCGCCATCGCCACGTCGCGCGGGTGGCGCACGCCGCCGTCGGCCCACACGTGCTTGCCGTACTTCTTCGCCTCGGCGGCACACTCCAGGACGGCGGAGAACTGCGGCCGGCCGACGCCGGTCATCATGCGGGTGGTGCACATGGCGCCGGGGCCGACACCCACCTTGATGATGTCCGCGCCCGCGTCGATCAGGTCCTTGACGCCCTCGGCGGAGACGATGTTGCCGGCCACGATCGGCACCCGCGGGTCGAGGTCGCGGACCAGCTTGACCGCGCTGATCATAGACTCCTGGTGGCCGTGCGCGGTGTCGATGACGAGGGTGTCCACGCCCGCGTCCAGGAGCTGCTTGGCCTTGCCCGCCACATCGCCGTTGATCCCGACGGCGGCGGCGACACGCAGGCCGCCCTTGGCATCGGTGGCCGGGGTGTAGAGGGTGGCGCGCAGGGCGCCCTTGCGGGTGAGGATGCCGGCCAGGCGGCCGTCCTTGTCCACGGCCGGCGCGTAACGGCGGTTGGCCGCGTCGAGCCGGTTGAACGCCTCGCGCGGGTCGATGTCCGCGTCCAGCAGGACCAGGTCCTTGCTCATGACCACTTCGAGCTGGGTGAAGCGGTCCACCCCGGTCAGGTCCCGGTCGGTGACGACACCGACGGGCCGCTTGTCCTCGTCGACGACCACACCGGCGTTGTGCGCGCGCTTGGGCAGCAGGGCCAGGGCGTCGGCGACGGTCTGGTGCGGGGCCAGCACGATCGGCGTGTCGAGGACGTGGTGGCGGCCCTTGACCCAGGAGATCACCTCGGTGACGACCTCGATCGGGATGTCCTGCGGGATGACCACCAGACCGCCGCGACGGGCCACGGTCTCGGCCATGCGGCGGCCGGCGATCGCGGTCATGTTGGCGACGACGAGCGGAATGGTGGTGCCCGTGCCGTCCGGGGAGCTGAGGTCCACGCCCTGACGCGAGCCGACCGCGCTGCGGCTCGGCACCATGAAGACGTCGTCGTACGTCAGGTCGTACGGGGGCTGGATGTCGTTGAGGAAACGCACGTGCTGCACATCCCAGTCGATCAGAGGTGGCCCCCGGACAGGTCAGCCAGGGGGAAAGAGCACGTACTTCATTCTCCCATGCCATCGGGCCCGGTACCCCCTGGCATAACGTCCAGGCCGTCCGGAGAAGGGCTAGGAGGAAGGTCCAAGAGGTGCGCCGAGGGCGAGGGCGACGGTGAGCGCGGGGGTGCGGCCGGCGGCCTCGGTGAACACCTCGGTGGCGGTGCGCCACTCGTCCGGATTCCGCTCGGCGTAGGCCCGCCAGCCCGTCACGACGACCAGCAGGCCCCGCTCGGCGGCCGCCCCGGGCCAGACGGTCCGGTCCCCCAGGGAATCGGCCAGCGCGTCCCAGTTGCGCCCGAACCAGCCGGGCAGCGCCAGGGCGTGCGCGACGCGGTCCATCAGGGCGGCCTTGCCGGTGACGCCGTCGAGGTCCAGGGTGATCAGGTGGCGGCCGGCCAGGTCTTCGGTGCTCGTCTCTGCGCCTTCGCTCATCGTGTCACCGCTCGGAACGTGTCGTAGTGATCATCGGTGTAGTAGATCTCCCCGTCCCGGCCGGTGACGATGCGCCGGGCCCCGCGGTCGTGCGCGCCCGGGGTCTTCACCGTGTACTCGTGGTAGTAGCCGCGCGATTGCTGGGGCAGCCGTTTCTCGTGGTTGCCGAAGACGACGCCGTCCTGGCTGTACGGGAAGGGGCCGCCTTTGTCGATGAGGGCCAGCGTCCTGCGGGCCTCGGCGGGGAGCCGGGACTCCTGGACGGTGGCCAGGCCACGGGCCCCTGACGGGGTGGACGCGGTAGGGGCTGCTGGGGCCGTCCGATGGGCTGAGGCCGTTCCCTGGGCCGGGGGCTTGCCTGTGGTGGTGGCGCAGCCCGCCGCCAGCAGGACGGTCAGACAGACGACGAGGCCCGCGAGGGCACGGGGGGCGAACCGCAGGAGCATGCAGATGATGCTCCCACGGCCGTCCCCCGTCCCCCAGGACTTCGCACCCGAGTGAATCGGGGGCGCGGGTCAGGAGCCGTCCGGGTCCGCCCGGTTCAGCGCGGGCTTCGGGGCGGGTCCGGCCGTCATCAGGTAGTCGGCGGCCGAGGTGTCCGTGACCAGGCTGGTGACCAGGCCGGAGCGGAGCACGGCGTCGATCGCCGCGGCCTTGCGCTGACCGCCCGCGATCGCGACGACCTCCGGGATACGGCGGAGCTGGTCGGCCTTGACCGTGATGCACCGCTCCCCCAGGTCCCGCCCGATCCGGCGGCCCTCGGCGTCGAAGAGGTGCGCGGCCATCTCGGCGGCCACGCCCAGCGAGGCGTAGTGGGCGCGCTCCTCGTCGCTGAGCATGTCGTGCACCGTGGAGATGCCCGGCTCCCAGGAACCGATGGACACGCAGGCGACGGTGACCTTGTCGAAGTACTCGAAGGCCCGGGCGATCCCGGTCTGGTTGCGCAGCGCCGCCGCGGTGGCCGCGTCCGGCAGCAGCATCGGCGCGTAGATGGGGTGGGCGTCGCCGCCGGACACCTGGGCGGCGCGGCGCACCGCCTCCACCGAGCCGCGCTCGGAGGTCCCCGCGTCGTACACGCCCGTCAGCTGCACCACCGTGCACGGGGGCAGCCGGTCCAGGGCCGCCGCCATGTGGATGGTGGAGCGGCCCCAGGCCATGCCGAGCACGTCGCCCTCGTCGACCAGCTCGCCGAGCAGGTCGGCGGCGACCTCGCCGAGGTTCTCCGGGTCGGGGGTCTCCTCGGCCTCGGCCGGGGACTCGACCACCACGGCGTGCCGGAGGCCGTAGCGGGCGCGGAGCGCGTCGGAGCGCTCGGCGTCCAGCTCGGCCGGCACCCGGATCTCGATGCGGACGAGATCCCGTTCGAGGGCGGTCTCCAGGACCCGGGCCACCTTGAACCGGCTGACGCCGAACTCCTCGGCGATCTGGATCTTGGACTTGCCCTCGAGGTAGAAACGGCGGGCCATGGCCGCCGCCTGCACCATCTCAGCGGGTCCCATCCGTACTGCTGACCGGCCCGCCGACATACCCGACACGGCGATCTCCTCACTTCTGTTCACACTCTGGATTCGCCGTTCATCCTTGCAGATCCGGCGCTGATGATCAGCCCTGATGAGAGCCGTTCACGTACCTGATGCTCAGTGGTCGCACGCCCAGGATGCCCGGGAGGTGGCCGTCCGCGCCTGCTCGCGCAGGGCACGGACCGCCTCGGCGGGGTCCTCGGCGCCGTAGACCGCCGAGCCGGCCACGAAGACGTCGGCGCCGGCGTCCGCGCAGCGCTCGATCGTCGACGCCGACACCCCGCCGTCCACCTGGAGCCACAGCTGCAGGCCGTGCTTGCTGATCAGCTCCCTGGTGCGGCGGATCTTCGGCAGCATGATGTCGAGGAACGCCTGCCCGCCGAAGCCCGGCTCCACCGTCATGATCAGCAGCATGTCCAGCTCGGGGAGCAGGTCCTCGTAGGGCTCGACAGGGGTGGCGGGCTTGAGCGCCATCGACGCCCTGGCGCCCTTGGCGCGGATCTCGCGGGCCAGCCGGACCGGCGCGGCCGCCGCCTCCACGTGGAAGGTGACCGAGGAGGCGCCCGCCTCGACGTACTGCGGGGCCCACCGGTCGGCGTCCTCGATCATCAGGTGGCAGTCCAGCGGGGTGTCCGTCGCCCGCGCCAGGGACTCCACGATCGGCACACCGAGCGTGAGATTGGGGACGAAGTGGTTGTCCATCACGTCGACGTGGAGCCAGTCGGCCCCCTCGACCGCCTTCGCCTCGTCGGCGAGGCGCGCGAAGTCGGCGGACAGGATGCTGGGGTTGATCTGCACGGCCATGCCCCAAGCCTGCCATGCCGTGGCACGGTTGTTCGCCTCGGTACCGGAGGCGGGACGTGACGGGCTCGGTACCGGAGGCGGAGCGTGACGGGTGGGCATGCGCGGCAGCCCTCCCGGAGCCGCCGCCCCCGCCGCCCGCCCAGTCGCTCCAGGAAGCCGGCCACCACGCCCGCCGCGCCGGCCGGCCCGCGAGCCCCTGCCGCGACCGCGGCGGCGCCGGACACCCCCGTCGCTCAGCCCGTACGGCGGATGAGGGCCAGGTACATCGCGTCCGTGCCGTGCAGGTGGGGCCACAGCTGTACGTCGGGGCCGTCGCCGAGGGCGGGGACGCCGGGGAGGAGCGGCCTGGCGTCGATCAGTTCCGCCCCGGGGAACTGCTTGAGCAGGTCGGTGACGACCGCGCGCGTCTCGGCGAGGTGGGGCGAGCAGGTGGCGTAGCCGACGACACCGCCGACGCGCACGGACTCCAGGGCGGTGCGCAGCAGGCCGCGCTGGAGGGGCGCGAAGCCGTCCAGGTCCTCCGGGCGGCGGCGCCAGCGCGCCTCGGGGCGGCGGCGCAGGGCGCCGAGGCCGGTGCACGGCACGTCGACGAGGACGCGGTCGAAGCTACCGGGCCGCCAGGCGGGCCGCGTCCCGTCGGCCGCGATGACCTGGTACGGCCCCGGGTTCCCGGCGAGCGCCTTGGCCACCAGGCCGGCCCGGTGCGGCTGCTTCTCGGAGGCGAGCAGGACCGCGCCGCGTTCGGCGGCGAGCGCGGCCAGCAGGGCCGCCTTGCCGCCGGGGCCCGCGCAGCCGTCCAGCCACATCCGGTCGGGGCCGTCCACCGGCGCGTCGGCCAGGGCGAGGGCGACGAGCTGGCTGCCCTCGTCCTGCACGCCCGCGCGGCCCTCCCGTACGGCGTCCACCGCGCCGGGCTCGCCGCCCTCGGTCAGCCGGACCGCGTACGGCGACCAGCGGCCCGGCAGCGCGGCCTCCTCGCGCAGCAGTTCGTCGGTGGTGGCGCGGCCGGGACGGGCGACCAGGGTCACCTCGGGCCGCTCGTTGTCGGCCTCCAGCAGGTCCTCGATGCCCGCGCGCGGGCCGCCGAGCGAGTCCCACAGGGCGGAGACCACCCAGCGCGGGTGGGAGTGGACGACGGCGAGGTGGTCCTCGGGGTCCTCGTCGTAGGGCGGGGCGACCTTCTCCAGCCAGCCGTCCAGGTCGTTCTGGGCGACCTTGCGCAGGACCGCGTTGACGAACTTGGCCCGCCCGTCGCCGAGCACCACCCGGGCCAGTTCGACGGTGGCGGACACGGCGGCGTGACTCGGGATGCGGGTGCCGAGCAGCTGGTGGGCGCCCAGGCTGAGCACGTCCAGGACGGGCGGGTCCACCTCCCTGAGCGGCCGGTCCACACAGGCGGCGATGATCGCGTCGTACGTCCCCTGGCGGCGCAGCGTGCCGTAGACCAGCTCGGTGGCGAGCGCGGCGTCCCGCCCGTCGAAGTCGCCCTTCTCGCGGGCCTTGCGCAGCAGCGGCGGCAGGACGAGGTTGGCGTAGGCGTCCCGCTCGTCCACGGCGCGCAGCGCGTCGAAGGCGAGGATGCGGACGGGGTCCTTCTGGGGCCGGCGGTAGGGCTTGGCGGGCCGGCGGGGCCGACGGGAGGTGTCGCTCACTGAGAAAGGTGCTCCGGATGTCTGGGGCGCCGCGCACGCGCGCGGGGACGGGCCCGGGCGCGGGTGCGCGTGGCGCGGATGCGCTGTGCCTCCAGCCTACGTCCCGCGCCCGCCCGGCCGGTCAGCCCCCGGGCATCCCGCACCCGCCCACCCGCCTGACCGTCCGCCCACCCGCCTGATCGACCGGCCGGCCGGTCAGCCGGTCAGCCGGTCAGCCGGTCAGCCGGTCAGCCCCCGAGTGTCTCGCCCTCGCCGATGCGCACCCCGCGCGCCCAGTCCGCCGCCCGCATCGGCTTCTTGCCCTGCGCCTGCACCCACAGCAGCTCCACGGCGTACGAACCGGTGCCCGCGTGGACGCTGTTCTTGCCGACGGCGAGCGCGCCCGGGGCCAGCTCGGTGCGCCCGGGCACGGGCGCGGCCTGGATCAGCTTGAGCCGCTCGCCGCGGAACGTGGTCCAGGCGCCGGGCGCCGGGGTGCAGCCGCGCACCACGCGGTCCACGCGCAGGGCGGGGGCGGACCAGTCGATCCTGGCGTCCTCGACGGTGATCTTCGGGGCCAGGGTGACGCCCTCGGCCGGCTGCGGCACGGCCTTCAGGGTGCCGTCCTCGATGCCGTCCATGGTCGCGGCCAGCAGCCCGGCACCGGCGAGGGCGAGCCGGGTGAGCAGGTCGCCGCTGGTGTCGGTGGGCCGGATCTCCTCGGTGACGGTGCCGTAGACCGGGCCGGAGTCGAGGCCCTCCTCGATCAGGAAGGTGGAGGCTCCGGTGATCTCGTCGCCCGCCATGAGGCTGTGCTGCACGGGCGCCGCGCCGCGCCAGGCGGGCAGCAGGGAGAAGTGCAGGTTGACCCAGCCGTACCGGGGGATCTCCAGAGCGGACGGGGGCAGCAGGGCGCCGTAGGCGACGACGGGACAGCAGTCCGGGGCGATCTCCCTGAGCCGCTCCTGGAAGTCGGGGTCGCGCGGCCGGGCGGGCTTGAGCACCTCGATCCCGGCCTCCTCGGCCCGCTCGGCGACCGGGCTCGCGACCAGCCTGCGGCCGCGGCCGGCCGGTGCGTCGGGGCGGGTGACGACGGCCGCGACCTCGTGCCGCCCGGAGGCGAGCAGGGCGTCCAGTGCGGGAACGGCGACCTCGGGGGTACCGGCGAAGACGAGCTTCATGAGCGGGTGCGGGCCTCTCGGTCGGGAGTCGGGCTGGGAGTGCGCGGCCCACAAGTCTATGACCATGAGCGCGGAGCCGCCGAGGCCGAGCGGCGCACCCGCCCGCAGGCGCAACGACGGCGAACGACGCAGCGCGCGCCCACCCGTGGGGGCGTACGCATATGCCCTTACGCCCCCACACCGTGACCAGCGGAGCGAAAACGCGTTGGTCAAGTGAGAGTTGACCAAAAGGGCCGCTCGTACGGCCCGTTCCTTTCAACGCCGGTTCGAGAGGCTTGTTCATGGCCGACCACGCAACCCACGACGCCCAGGCCCGGGCCAGCCTGCACTTGCTGGTGCGGGACATCGAGCGGGTCCGCCGGCAGGTGGACGCACTGCGCACGCTCACCGCCCAGTTGGGCAACGTCTACCGCCCGCGCCGCTCCGGCCCCGCCACGGGCTTCGTCGTCTACGGACGTGCCCCCGCCCCGACGGTCCGCCTCGCGCAGGAACTGCGGGACAGCGTCGAGACCCTGGTCACCGCGGCCGTCGACTTCGACCGCTCGCTCGGCTTCTCGTGGGACGCGGTGGGCTCGGCGCTCGGGGTCACCAAGCAGGCGGTGCACCGCCGTTACGGCGCCCGCCGCGCCACCGCGCAGGGCGCCGCCGAGGCCGAGCGGGCCGCGGAGCCCGCGAGCACCCGCACGGCCGAGGTGGGCCCGGGCATCCCCGTGGTGCCGACCGTCCCCGCGGCCCGTTCCATGCCGACCCAGCCGACGGCGGCCAGCTCGGCCCTGCGCGAGGAACTCAGGCCGGCCCTGCGCGAAGACGTCAGGCCCGCGCTCCGCGACGAGGTCAGGCCCACCGCCTTCCCGGCTCCGCGCAACGGCTGACCCGCCGTCACCGCCGACGCCCCGCAAGGTCAGGGCCCGGCCGCCGAGGGGCGGCGGGCTGCGGGGAAGGCGGTGTCCCGCGGGCCCTCGCCCCGCGAGAACGCGGACGCCCCACGCCCGGCGGACATGCGCGTTCCGCGCACTTTCCGACACCCCGCGCCGGACGACCGGTACGACGATCCCGGCCGTCTCGACCCGCCCCGGCGGACCGAAGGACCAGCGGACCGAAGGACCAGCGGACCAGAGGCCCAGTGAGCCGAAGGACCAACGGGCCGACTCACCGGAGACCCGGCGAACCGAAGGACCGGCAGACCGGAGACCCGGCGAACCGACGGGCCCAAGGACCGACTGCCGGAGACCGGGCGAACCGAAGGACCGGCAGCGGACCGGAACCCCGAGAAACCGCCGCCCCAGCCCCAGCCCCAGCCCCAGCCCCAGCCCCAGCCCCACACTCTCCTCAGCCGGTGTCCGGTGCCGCAAGCCCCTCCCCCTCCTCGGCCGACGTCCGGCGGACCTCAGCCGATGTCGGGCGGATCGATCCGCACCCACACCGCCGCCCCGCCGCTCCCCCGGGCCGAGTGGGCCGTCCGGGCCGCCTGCGCGGCCTTCAGCGCCGCCGCGAGCGCGGCCCCGCTGCCGGGCGGTACGCGGACCAGCGCCCGTTCCCACTGCTCGCCCGGAGGCGGCCCGCCCGGCCGCCGGGGCCGGCCGGCGGGAGTGACCGGCAGCGGCACCGGCCCCAGCACCTCCGCCTCGGCCGGCAGCCGGACCGTACCGAGGAAGTCCGCGACCGCCTCAGCCGGGCCGCTCACGGCCGCCATCCGGGACACCGGCGGAAACCCCAGCTCGGCCCGGTCCGCCAGCTCCCGCACGGCGTGCCCGGCCGGGTCCCAGCGGACCAGCGCCTGCACGGGCCGCAGGGTCGGCTCGGCGACCACGACCACCGTGCCGCCCGCCTCCTGCGGCCGTACCAGCGCGGCGGCCCCGAGCCACCGCCGCAGCGCGTCCTCGCCCGCCCGCAGATCGGGCCGGCCCAGCATGGCCCAGCCGTCCAGGAGCAGGGCCGCGGCGTAACCGCCCTCGGCGACCGGCTCGGCCCCGGGCGTGCTCACCACCAGGGCGGGTGTGTCCGGCACGGTGTCCAGTACGTGTTCGCGTCCCGAGGTGCGCACCGGCACGGCGGGAAAGGCGCGGCCCAGTTCCTCGGCGGTCCGCCGGGCCCCGACCACCTGGGCCCGCAGCCGGAAGGACCCGCACTCCGGGCAGTGCCAGGAGGACTCCTGCCGCCCGCACCACTCGCAGCGCAGCACCCCCGCGTCCTGCCCCTGCAAGGGACCGGCGCAGTGCCGGCAGCGCGCCGGCGCCCGGCACTGGGCGCAGACCATCCGCGGCACGTACCCGCGGCGCGGCACCTGCACCAGTACGGGCCCGTGCCGCAGTCCTTCGCGCGCCGCCTGCCAGGCGAGCGAGGGCAGCCGGGCGGCCCGCGCGGCCTCGTCCCGCGCGAGGTCGCCGTCGCCCACGGTGCGCACCAGCGGGGCCGCCCGCCGCACCTGCTCCCGGACGGCCGTCAGGGGGCGCGCCCAGCCGGTCTCGACGAGCTGGGCGGCCTCCACGGTGCAGTTCCAGCCGCCGACCAGGAAGGCGCACCGGTCCTGTGCGGCGCGCAGCAGCAGCACCTCGCGGGCGTGGGGCTGCGGGGCGTGCTGCTCGCTGTGGCTGTCGTCGCCGTCGTCCCACAGGGCGACCAGGCCGAGATCCTGTACCGGCGCGAACATGGCGGCCCTGGTCCCGACGACGGCCCGCACCGAACCCCTGCGCACCGCGAGCCACTGCCGGTAGCGCTGCTCGGGGCCCGCGTCGGCGGTGAGCAGCGCGTGCCGTCCCTCGCCGAGGAGGGAGGTCAGCGCGGCGTCGACGCGGGCGACGGTCCGGCCGTCGGGTACGACGACGAGCGCGCCGCGTCCCGAGGTGAGGGTCGCGGCGACAGCGCGGGCCAGTTCCTCGCTCCACAGGGGGCCCGGCAGGGCGTTCCACACGGCCCGGGGCGAGCCGCCCGCGGCCAGCGACTCGATGAAGGCGCCCCCGTGCTCGTACCGGGCCCAGGAACCGGCGTCCGGGGCGGGCGGCGGGGGCAGCGGATCGGGCGACGGCCGCTGCTCGGCCCGGGCGCTGCGCGGCGGTACGGCGAGCTGGAGCACGTCGGCCATGCTGCCCGCGTACCGGTCGGCGACGGCCCGGACCAGTGCGAGGAGTTCCTCGCTGAGCACCGGTTCGGGGGACACGACCTGGGCGAGTGCGGCCAGCGGCCCGGAGTAGTCGGACTCGGCCCGCCGCTCGACCAGGAAGCCGTCGACGAGGCCGCCGCCCTCGCGGCGTCCCTCGCGCACCCGGTGCCGGCCCGCTCCGAACCGCACCCGCACCCGCACCCCGGGCTGCGCGTCGGCGTCCAGCTCGGCGGGCACCGCGTAGTCGAAGTACCGGTCGAGGTGGAGCACGCCCTTGTCGACGAGCACCCGGGCGACGGGCAGCTCGGCGGCGAGCGCGGCCCCCCGCCAGGTGCGCGGCTTGGCCCGCGGCTCCTTCGCCTTCCGCACACTCTCCCGAATGAGCGCAAGCTGCTCGGGCGGCGCCCCCTCGGCCCCGCCGTCCCCCGACCCGTTCTCGCTGCTCACGCTCGCATTCTTACCAAACGCCACTGACATCGCCGCCCGCCCGGCCCGCCGGCGCCCGGCACGAAGGGCGCTCAGGCGTCGCGCCGCCGCACCGCCCACCAGCCGGCCAGCAGCGCGGCAGCCGCCCACAGCAGGGACACGGCCAGGCCCGTCCACGGACCGAGGCCCCCCGCCGGGTCCTGGTGCAGGATCTGCTGTCCGGCGCGGTCCGGGAGCCAAGCGGCGGCGCCCCCGGCGATGTCACCGACCACGAAGGACACGATCAGGACGAACGGGACGAGCAAGCTGAGCACGGCGACGGCGCTGCGCAGCAGGAAGGTGAGTCCGGCGGCGAACAGGGCCATCGCGGTGAGGTAGATCCCCGCGCCGACGCAGGCCCGCAGCGCTCCCCGCTCGCCGAGGCCGATGGCGTACGGCCCCAGGAACGCCTGGCCCACGAGGAAGGCGGTGAACGCGGCGGCGAGTCCCACGACGAGCCCGGCGGCGGCCACGACCGTCGTCTTCGCCGCGTAGAACAGTCCCCGGCGCGGCACGGCCGACAGGGAGATCCGCAGGGCGCCGCCCGTGTACTCGGAGGAGACGACGGTGGCCCCGAAGGCCATCGCGGCGATCTGTGCGAAGTTGATGGCGTAGAAGGCGCCGAGAACGGGGTCTCCGCCGTCCTTCGCCTCCGCCCGGCCGACGGTGGCGTAGACGAGCAGGGTGATGGCCAGGGTGGTCGCGAAGACCGCGAGGAGTGAACCGAAGCTCGCCCGGACCGACCTGATCTTGATGCACTCGGAGTGGAGCACCGAGGTGACGGACATGGTCAGGCCTCCCGTGACGTGGTCCGGTGTGCGGCGGGTACGGCGGTGAACTCCGCCTCGCCGGCCGTCAGGGCGAAGTAGGCCTGCTCCAGCGAGGCGCGTTCGTCGGTGAGTTCGAGCACGGGGATGCCCTCCCGGGCGGCGAGGGAGCCGACCTGCTCGGCCGTGGCGCCCTCGACCGTCCACCCGCCGCCGTCGTCCCGCGCGACCGTGTATCCCCGGGTCAGCAGCGCGGCGCGCAGCCGTACAGGGTCGTCGGTGCGCACGCGCACGCGTGCGGGGCTGTGCTCCGCGATGAACTCCTGTGTGGGCACGTCGGCCAGGAGCCGGCCCCGGCCGAGGACGACGAGGTGGTCGGCGAAGGTCACGGTCTCGTTCATCAGGTGGCTGGAGACCAGGACCGTGCGGCCTTCGCGGGCGAGCCGGCGCAGCAGGTGGCGGATCCAGACGATCCCTTCCGGGTCGAGGCCGTTGGTGGGCTCGTCCAGCATGAGGACGGGCGGGTCCCCGAGCAGCGCGGTGGCGATGCCCAGGCGCTGGCGCATGCCGAGCGAGAAGGTCTTGATGCGGCGGTGCGCCACGGAGGCGAGACCGGTGTCCTGGAGGACCTCGTCCACCCGGTGGGGCGCGAGGCGGTTGCTGACGGCGAGGAAGCGCAGGTGGGCACGGGCGGTGCGGGAACCGTGGGCCGCCTGCGCGTCCAGCAGGGCACCGACCGTGCGCAGGGGTTCGCGCAGCGTCGCGTAGGAGCGGCCGCCGACCGTGGCGGTGCCGGAGGTGGGGCGGTCGAGGCCGAGGACGAGCCGCATGGTGGTGGACTTGCCGGCGCCGTTGGGGCCGAGGAAGCCGGTGACCCGGCCCGGTCCGATGCTGCACGTCAGCCGGTCCACGGCCCGGTCGTGGCCGTAGGTCTTGGTGAGGTCTTCGACATCGATGCTGGTCATGGCCACAGCGTGGTCGAGGCGGCGCGGGCGGACACCCCCCGCCGGAGGAGAGCGTCTCCCCCGCCCGGGGGAGACGCCGGGCCGTGCCGCTCTGCCAGGATGGCGGCATGCCGGGACTCCTTCTTCCCTTTACCCGTGCGGTGACGTACACCCGCTGGCTGCATCTGCTGGTGGGCGCGGTGGTTCCGCTCGCCTGCGCCATGGCCTATCCGGGGCTGACCGGCCTGTCGCCGGACGAGTGGGCGCTGATCCCGCTGCTTCCGCTCCCCCTGGTCCTGACCGCCGCCCTGGTGCCGTCCGTGCGCCGTGCGGAGGGGCTGCAGGCGCGGCTGATGCTGTTCCCCGGTCCGCACGCGCGGGTGCGGACCGCCGGGGAGCCGCCCGTCTCCGCCGTCTCCTCCGCTTCGTGGACCGACCGGGCCAGGACCGGTGCCTGGCTGGTGCTGCGCCTGGAAGCGGGGCTCGCCCTGGCACTGGTGACCGACGCGTTGCTGACGTTCGCATTGTCGCTCGCCGGGGCCGCCGCCGGGGACCCCGGGCTGGCCGACCCGCTGCTGCGCGTCTCCGGGGCGGGCTGGGTGTACGCCCTGCTGGTACCGGTGCCCGTGCTGGTGCTGGTCATGGTGGCCGCCGGAGCGGGCGCGCTGCTGGCCCGGGCCGCTCGCCGGCTGCTCGGGCCCTCGGTCAAGGAGCGGCTGGCGGTGCTGGAGCAGCGCACCGAGCAGCTGCTGGAACGCAACGACATCGCGCGCGAGTTGCACGACACCCTGGGCCATGCGCTGACCCTGGCCGTGGTGCAGGCGGGTGCCGCCCGGGCGGCAGGCGATCCGGAGTTCACCGACCGGGCCCTGGAGGCCATCGAGGAGGCGGGGCGGGCCGCGCTGGAGGATCTGGAACGGGTGCTGCTCGTGCTGCGCGAGACGGGGCGGCCGGCCGGCGCCCGGCCGGGTCTCGGTGAGGCGGGCCTCCTGCTGGATTCCGCGCGCTCCTCGGGTGCCCGGGTGGACGCCGAGGTGACCGGGCCGTTGGAGCACCTGCCGGGGCCGGTCTCCCGCGAGGCCTACCGAATGCTCCAGGAGGCCCTCACCAACGTGCTGCGGCACGCGGGCCCTGTCCAGGTCGCCGTTCGCATCGCCGTGCACGAGGCCCGGCTGCGCCTCGAAGTGCGCAACCCGCTGCCCGTGGAGACGCTGGTCGCCGGCCGAGGGCGTGGCAGCGGGCTGCGCGGCATCCGTGAGCGGGCCGCGCTGCTCGGCGGCGAGGCCCGGGCGGGACAAGACGGCGGCCAGTGGCTGCTCCACGTCGACCTGCCGCTGCGGTGATCCAGGCTGACCGGATGCCGCCGCCGCTCACCGTTCTGCTGGTCGACGACGAACCGCTCGTGCGGGCCGGGCTGCGTGCGGTGCTGGAGACCCAGCCGGACATCGAGGTGGTGGGCGAGGCGACCGACGGGGCCGCCGTGATCCCCCTGGTACGGCGGCTGCGCCCGGACGTCGTGGCCATAGACGTCCGGATGCCGCTGATGGACGGCATCGAGGCCACCCGGGCGGTGCTGCGCACGGTGCCGGACCCGCCGAGAATCGTCGTGGTGACGACCTTCGAGAACGACGAGTACGTCTATGGCGCGCTACGCGCGGGCGCCCACGGCTTCCTGCTCAAACGGGCGCGGCCCGCGGAGATCGTGCACGCGGTACGGCTGGTGGCCGAAGGCGATTCGCTGCTGTTTCCCGCGGCGGTACGGCAACTGGCCGCCGCTTACGGCCACGATCGCGGCGACAGCGCCGCCCGGGCCGCCATGGAGCGTGCCGCGCTGACCGAGCGCGAGGGCGAGGTGCTGCGTCTCATGGCACGCGGCCTGTCGAACGCGGAGATCGCCGCGCGGCTGATCGTGGGGTCCGAGACGGTCAAGTCCCATGTGAGTTCCGTGCTGGCGAAACTGGGCGTGCGGGACCGCACGCAGGCGGTCATCGCGGCGTACGAGTCCGGATTCGTGTCCCCGGGCTGAGTACAGAGAAGGACCGAGGGGGCCGCTCCCCCCCGGGGGGGGAATGACCAGCCCTCGGCCGGGAGTCGCTCTCCCGGAGAGGGCGACCGGCCGCCGCCCCGGCGCGCACGCGCCGAGGCCCGGCCCCCCGCGTGCGGGGCCGGGCCTCGGCGCGTGCTTCGTGCGGTGGGCTACAGGCCCGCCGCCTCGCGCAGCGCGTCCACCCGGTCGGTCTTCTCCCAGGTGAAGTCGGGCAGCTCACGGCCGAAGTGGCCGTAGGCGGCGGTCTGGGCGTAGATCGGGCGGAGCAGGTCGAGGTCGCGGATGATCGCGGCCGGGCGCAGGTCGAAGACGTCCTCGACGGCCTTCTCGATCTTCTCGGGCTCCACCTTGTGGGTGCCGAAGGTCTCCACGAACAGGCCGACCGGCTCGGCCTTGCCGATCGCGTAGGCGACCTGGACCTCGCAGCGGGAGGCGAGCCCCGCGGCGACGACGTTCTTGGCGACCCAGCGCATCGCGTACGCGGCGGAGCGGTCCACCTTGGACGGGTCCTTGCCGGAGAAGGCGCCGCCGCCGTGGCGGGACATGCCGCCGTAGGTGTCGATGATGATCTTGCGGCCGGTCAGGCCGGCGTCGCCCATCGGGCCGCCGATCTCGAAGCGGCCGGTGGGGTTGACCAGCAGGCGGTAGCCCTCGGTCTCCAGCTTGATGCCGTCGTCCAGCAGCGCCTTCAGCTCCGGCTCGACGACGAACTCGCGGATGTCGGGAGCCAGCAGCGACTCCAGGTCGATGTCCGAGGCGTGCTGGGAGGAGACGACGACGGTGTCCAGGCGGACCGCCTTGTCGCCGTCGTACTCGATGGTGACCTGCGTCTTGCCGTCGGGGCGCAGGTAGGGGATCGTGCCGTTCTTGCGCACGTCGGACAGGCGCTTGGCCAGGCGGTGTGCGAGGAAGACCGGCAGCGGCATCAGCGTCGGCGTCTCGTCGGAGGCGTAGCCGAACATCAGGCCCTGGTCGCCGGCGCCCTGGCGGTCCAGCTCGTCGTCGTCGCCCTCGACCCGGTTCTCGTACGCCGTGTCCACGCCCTGCGCGATGTCCGGGGACTGCGCGCCGATGGACACCGACACGCCGCAGGAGGCGCCGTCGAAGCCCTTCTTGGAGGAGTCGTAGCCGATCTCGAGGATCTTGTTGCGGACGAGGGTCGCGATGTCCGCGTAGGTCTTGGTCGTGACCTCGCCGGCCACGTGCACCAGGCCGGTGGTGATCAGCGTCTCCACGGCGACCCGGGACGACGGGTCCTCCCGCAGAAGCGCGTCGAGAATGGTGTCGCTGATCTGGTCAGCGATCTTGTCGGGGTGACCCTCGGTCACGGACTCCGAGGTGAACAGGCGACGGGACACAATGCTCCCTGGGGTTGCAGCGGCTGCTGGCTGATCAATGGCGGACAGCGCGGGGCTGCGCCCGGCCGTCCGTGGAACAGCTTATCGGTCGTACCCGTCCGCCGGCCCACCTGTCTCGCCTCTCGGGAACGCTGTGACCTGCGGCACGGGCATTGTGCCCAATGCCCGATGTTCTTGAACAGGGCCCCCGGGCATCGAAGTGGCGAGCCCCCGGGGCCTGCCGAGTGGCGGAAGCACTCAGTCCAGCCGGGTGGCCACCAGATCCCACACGGTGTCGGCCAGGGCCTCCTTCGGACCGTGCGGCACCGGGGTCTCGGTGCCGTCGGCGCCCAGCACCACGGCCTCGTTCTCCTCGGCGCCGAAGGTCTTGCGCTCCCCCACCTCATTGACGACGAGCAGGTCGCAGCCCTTGCGCGCCAGCTTCACGCGGCCGTTGGCGAGGACGTCGTCGGTCTCCGCGGCGAAGCCCACGATCACCTGTCCGGAGCGCGCCCGGTCGGCCGATATCTCCGCCAGAACATCCGGATTGCGCACCAGGGCGACCGGCTCGGGCTCCTGGCCGTCCCGCTTCTTGATCTTGCCGGCCGCGTATGTCGCGGGGCGGAAGTCGGCGACGGCGGCCGCCATCACCACGGCGTCGGCGTCGGCGGCCGCCTTCAGCACCGCCTCGCGCAGCTGCACGGCCGTCCCGACCCGGACCACGTCCACACCCGCCGGGTCCGCCAGGTCCGCGTTGGCGGAGACCAGCGTGACCCGCGCGCCCCGGGCCGCCGCCGTGCGCGCCAGCGCGTACCCCTGCTTGCCGGAGGAGCGGTTGCCGAGGAAGCGGACCGGGTCGAGGGGCTCGCGGGTGCCGCCGGCGCTGACGACGACGTGCCGGCCGGCGAGGTCGGGGCCGGCCGCGCCCCGGGCGAGGACGCGGCGGCAGACCTCGAAGATCTCCGCCGGGTCGGGCAGCCGGCCCTTGCCGGTGTCGACGCCGGTGAGGCGGCCGACGGCCGGCTCGACGACCACGGCGCCGCGGCGGCGCAGGGTCGCCACGTTCTCCTGGGTGGCCGGGTGCTCCCACATCTCGGTGTGCATGGCGGGGGCGAAGATGACCGGGCAGCGCGCGGTGAGCAGGGTGTTGGTCAGCAGGTCGTCGGCGAGGCCGTGGGCGGCCTTGGCGAGCATGTCGGCCGTCGCCGGGGCGACGACCACGAGGTCGGCGTGCTGGCCGATGCGGACGTGCGGCACCTGGTGGACGTCGTCCCAGACCTCGGTGGCGACCGGGTTGCCGGACAGCGCGGACCAGGTGGCGGCGCCCACGAAGTGCAGCGCGGAGGCGGTCGGGACGACCCGCACGTCATGCCCGGACTCGGTCAGCCGGCGCAGCAGCTCGCACGCCTTGTAGGCGGCGATGCCGCCGCTGACCCCCAGAACGACCTTCGGCTTGTCCACCGTCTCTCCCGATGCGGCTCCGGTGCGCCCGGTGCGGCGCACGCCTTCTATGACACACCACAGGCCCGGCAGTCGTGCTGCCGGGCCTGTGGAAAAACCTGCCGCGGTACGTAGATATGACGTACCGACGTACTACCGCGTAGCGCGCGTGTATGAGGTGCTACTGCGCCGGACCTTCGATGGCCTCGGACGTCAGCAGACCCGCGTTGATCTCACGCAGGGCGATGGAGAGCGGCTTCTCGTGGACGTGGGTGTCGACGAGCGGACCGACGTACTCGAGGAGGCCCTCGCCGAGCTGCGAGTAGTACGCGTTGATCTGGCGGGCCCGCTTGGCCGCGTAGATCACGAGGCTGTACTTCGAGTCGGTTGCCTCGAGGAGCTCGTCGATCGGCGGGTTGATGATGCCCTCGGGCGCGGAGATGGAAGAGGACACGCTCTACCTTCCGATGGATGGGAAAGAATCAGTCTTGATGATCGGTGACGATCACACGACGTCCATCAAGGCTAGCAGCTCGCGCGCCACGTCCTCGACGGAGGTGTTGACCAGGGTCTCGTCGAACTCCGGCTCGGCCGCCAGCTCGACCTTCGCGGCCTGCAGCCGGCGCTCGATCACCTCGGGCGGCTCGGTCCCCCGGCCGGTGAGCCGGCGCACCAGCTCCTCCCAGGAGGGCGGGGCGAGGAACACCAGCCGGCCCTCGGGCATGGACTCGCGGACCTGCCGGGCGCCCTGCAGGTCGATCTCCAGGAGGACCGGAACACCGGTCTCCAGGTGCTCCAGCACGGCGGCGCGCGGCGTGCCGTAACGGTTGCCGGCGAACTCGGCCCACTCCAGCAGCTCGCCGTTGGCGATCAGCTTGTCCATCTCCTCGTCGGTGACGAAGAAGTAGTGGACGCCGTGCTGCTCGCCGGGGCGGGGCTTGCGGGTCGTCGCCGAGACCGAGAGCCAGACCTCGGGGTGCTCCTTGCGCATATGAGCGACGACCGTGCTCTTGCCGACCCCGGAGGGGCCGGAGAGCACGGTCAGCCGCGGACGTGCGTCCGGGGGTACGGGGGTCGTCCCCCGGGGTGTTACAGCCATGCAGCGATTATTCCAGCAATCCCGGGGTGCCCGGGACTCCTGTCCGGAGGTCCCCGGACTCAGGAACCGGTGCTGCCGAACTCACGCTCCAGGGAAGCGATCTGGTTGGAGCCGAGGCCGCGCACCCGACGGCTCTCGGAGATGCCGAGCCGCTCCATGATCTGCTTGGCGCGGACCTTGCCCACGCCCGGCAGGGACTCAAGGAGGGCGGACACCTTCATCTTGCCGATGACGTCGTTCTCCTGGCCCTGCTTGATGACCTCGTGCAGGGAGGCGCCGGAGTGCTTGAGTCGATTCTTGACCTCGGCCCGCTCCCGGCGAGCCGCGGCGGCCTTTTCGAGCGCGGCTGCGCGCTGTTCAGGGGTAAGGGGCGGAAGAGCCACGCCTACGTCACCTCGGATGTCGAACTGTCGGATACGGACCGGTGAGGAACCTAGTCGCCCCACACCTGGCGAGCCACGAGCAACACGCTTGCCCGAGGGCTCTCGTCGGAGACTAGCGGTCAAGGGCGCCGGAGTCAGCGAGAACAGCGGAAAAGTCCTGGTCAGCCTTAGTGAGGCCGGACATTTAGGACATATTCCCTCGGTTTTCGGAATGTATCCAGACCCAGGACGCCTCCGAACCCTCTCCGCAGGGCCTCAGACGCCGGCCACCGCGGCACGGATCTCGTCCGCGAAACGGTCCGCCGCGTCCCGCAGGGCCGCCACGTCGGGACCGTGACGCAGGACACCCCGGCTGACGTTCGGGACCACGTTGCGCACCGCCGGGCCGAAGACCGCGGGAAGATCGGCGGCGGTCGCCCCCTGCGCGCCGATGCCGGGCGCGAGGAGCGGCCCGTTGATGTCCAGGTCGTACGACGACAGGTCGCCGAGCGTGGCGCCGACCACCGCGCCGAAGGAGCCGAGCGGGCGCTGTCCCGCGTTCTGCGCCGCCAGGTGCGCGAGCACGGTCGCGCCCACGGTCCGCCCGTCGGGCCGCACGGCGTGCTGCACCTCGCCGCCCTCCGGGTTGGAGGTCAGCGCCAGCACGAACAGGCCCGCGCCGCTCTCCCGCGCCAGGTCGGCCGCCGGCTTGAGCGAGCCGTAGCCGAGGTAGGGCGAGACGGTCAGCGCGTCCGAGAACAGCGGCGCGTCCGGGCGCAGGAAGGACTCCGCGTAGGCGGCCATGGTCGAGCCGATGTCGCCGCGCTTGGCGTCCATGAGGACCAGCGCCCCGGCCTGGCGCGCCTCCTGGACGGACTTCTCCAGGACCGCGACGCCGCGCGAGCCGAACCGCTCGAAGAAGGCGCTCTGCGGCTTGAGGACGGCGACCCGGCCGGCCACCGCCTCCACCACGGTGCGGCTGAACCGCTCCAGGCCGGCCACGTCGTCGTTCAGGCCCCACTCGGCGAGCAGGGAGGCGTGCGGGTCGATGCCGACGCACAGCGGGCCGCGCTCGTCCATGGCGCGGCGCAGGCGGGCGCCGAAGGGCTCCAGGGGGCTCATGCGGGCTTCCTCACGTCGGCGCCGACCGCGTCGGCGAGGGTGGCGTAGGGGCTGGTGCGCAGGCGGGCGGCGAGGCCCTTGTGGATCGCGCGGCCCCAGCAGGGGCCCTGGTAGATGAAGGCGCTGTAGCCCTGGACCAGCGTGGCGCCGGCCAGGATGCGCTGCCAGGCGTCCTCGGCGTCCTCGACGCCGCCCACGCCGACCAGGGTGATCCGGTCGCCCACGCGCGCGTACAGGCGGCGCAGCACCTCCAGGGAGCGGGTCTTGAGCGGCGCTCCGGACAGTCCGCCGGTCTCCTCGGTCAGCGCGGGCGAGGACCGCAGGCCGAGGCCCTCGCGCGCGATGGTGGTGTTGGTGGCGATGATGCCGTCCAGGCCCAGTTCCAGGGCGAGGTCGGCGACGGCGTCCACGTCCTCGTCGGCGAGGTCCGGCGCGATCTTGACCAGCAGCGGCACCCGGCGGGCGGGCACGGCCCGGTCGGCGGCCTCGCGCACGGCGCTCAGCAGCGGGCGCAGCGCCTCGGTGGCCTGGAGGTTGCGCAGGCCCGGCGTGTTGGGCGAGGAGACGTTGACGACCAGATAGTCGGCGTGCGGCGCCAGGCGCTCGGCGGACTTCACGTAGTCGGCGGCGGCCTCCTCCTCGGGGACGACCTTGGTCTTGCCGATGTTGACGCCGACGACGGTCCGGAAGACGGGCGTACGGGAGGCCAGGCGGGCGGCGACGGCCAGCGAGCCGTCGTTGTTGAAGCCCATGCGGTTGATGAGCGCGCGGTCCGCGACCAGCCGGAACAGCCGTTTCTTGGGGTTGCCCGGCTGCGGCTCGCCCGTCACGGTGCCGATCTCGACGTGGTCGAAGCCCAGCATCGACATGCCGTCGATCGCGACGGCGTTCTTGTCGAAGCCGGCCGCGAGCCCGAAGGGGCCGTGCATGCGCAGCCCCAGCGCCTCGGTGCGCAGCTCCTTGTACCGGGGGGCCAGGACGGCCGCGGCGAAGGTGCGCAGCACCGGGACGCGGGCGGCCAGCCGGATCCAGCGGAAGGCGAGGTGGTGGGCCTGTTCCGGGTCCATGCGCCAGAAGACCAGGCGGAAGAAGAGCTTGTACATCACTGTGTCCTCGGGAGACCTCATGGAGAGGGGGACACCGTTTCCGGTGTCCCCCTCGGGGCTGGCTGCTAGTCGCGGGCCGCGGTCAGGAACCCGGCGTGTTCCTGGAGCGAGCGCACGCCCACGTCGCCGTGGTTGAGGGCGTCGATGCCCTGGACCGCCGCGGCGAGCGCCTGGACCGTCGTCAGGCACGGCACGGACCGCGCCACGGCCGCCGTACGGATCTCGTAGCCGTCCAGGCGGCCGCCGGTGCCGTACGGGGTGTTGACGATGAGGTCGACCTCGCCGTCGTGGATGAGCTGGACGATGGTCTTCTCGCCGTTCGGGCCGGTGCCCTCGGACTGCTTGCGCACCAGCGTGGCGTTGATGCCGTTGCGCTTGAGGACCTCGGCGGTGCCGGAGGTGGCGAGCAGTTCGAAGCCGTGGGCGACCAGCTCGCGGGCCGGGAAGATCATCGAGCGCTTGTCCCGGTTGGCGACCGAGATGAAGGCGCGGCCCTTGGTGGGCAGCGGGCCGTAGGCGCCGGCCTGCGACTTGGCGTACGCCGTGCCGAAGACGGAGTCGATGCCCATGACCTCGCCGGTGGAGCGCATCTCCGGGCCGAGGACCGTGTCGACGCCGCGGCCCTGGATGTCGCGGAAGCGCGACCAGGGCATGACGGCCTCCTTGACGGAGATCGGCGCGTCCAGCGGCATGGTGCCGCCGTCGCCGTTCCTCGGCAGCAGGCCCTCCTCGCGCAGCTCGGCGACGGTGGCGCCCAGCGAGATCCGGGCGGCGGCCTTCGCCAGCGGCACCGCGGTCGCCTTCGAGGTGAAGGGGACGGTGCGGGAGGCGCGCGGGTTGGCCTCCAGGACGTAGAGGATGTCGCCGGCCAGCGCGAACTGGATGTTGATCAGGCCGCGGACGCCGACGCCCCTGGCGATCGCCTCGGTGGAGGCGCGCAGCCGCTTGATGTCGAATCCGCCCAGGGTGATCGGCGGCAGCGCGCACGCCGAGTCGCCGGAGTGGATGCCGGCCTCCTCGATGTGCTCCATGACGCCGCCCAGGTACAGCTCCTCGCCGTCGTAGAGGGCGTCCACGTCGATCTCTATGGCGTCGTCCAGGAACCGGTCGACGAGGACCGGCCGGGACGGGCTGATCTCGGTCGACTCGGCGATGTACGCCTCCAGGCGCGCCTCGTCGTAGACGATCTCCATGCCGCGGCCGCCCAGCACGTAGGACGGGCGCACCAGGACCGGGTAGCCGATCTCGTCGGCGATGGTCTTGGCCTGGGCGAAGGTGGTGGCGGTGCCGTGCTTGGGGGCGGGCAGGCCGGCCTCGGCGAGCACCTGGCCGAAGGCGCCCCGGTCCTCGGCCGCGTGGATGGCCTCGGGCGAGGTGCCGACGACCGGCACGCCGTTGTCCTTGAGTGCCTGGGACAGGCCCAGCGGGGTCTGGCCGCCGAGCTGGACGACGACACCGGCGACCGGTCCCGCCTGCCGCTCGGCGTGGACGATCTCCAGGACGTCCTCCAGGGTGAGCGGCTCGAAGTACAGCCGGTCGGAGGTGTCGTAGTCGGTGGAGACGGTCTCCGGGTTGCAGTTGACCATCACGGTCTCGTACCCGGCGTCGGACAGCGCGAAGGAGGCGTGCACGCAGGAGTAGTCGAACTCGATGCCCTGGCCGATGCGGTTGGGGCCGGAGCCGAGGATGATCACCGCGGGCTTCTCGCGCGGGGCGACCTCGCTCTCCTCGTCGTAGGAGGAGTAGAAGTACGGCGTGCGGGCGGCGAACTCGGCGGCGCAGGTGTCGACCGTCTTGTAGACCGGGCGGATGCCGAGCGCGTGGCGGACCTCGCGGACGACGTCCTCGCGCAGGCCGCGGATCTCGGCGATCTGCTGGTCGGAGAAGCCGTGCCGCTTGGCCTCGGCGAGCAGGTCGGCGGTCAGCTCGGGGGCTGCGGCCAGCTCGTCGGCGATCTCCTTGATCAGGAAGAGCTGGTCGACGAACCACGGGTCGATCTTCGTGTGGTCGAAGACCTCCTCGGGGGTGGCGCCGGCGCGGATGGCCTGCATGACCGTGTTGATCCGGCCGTCGGTGGGGCGTACGGCCGCCTCCAGCAGGGCGGCCTTGTCGCCCGGCTCGCCGGTGAAGGCGAACTGGCTGCCCTTCTTCTCCAGCGAGCGCAGCGCCTTCTGGAAGGCCTCGGTGAAGTTGCGGCCGATGGCCATGGCCTCGCCGACCGACTTCATGGTGGTGGTGAGGGTCGAGTCCGCGCTCGGGAACTTCTCGAAGGCGAACCGCGGGGCCTTCACGACCACGTAGTCGAGGGTCGGCTCGAAGGAGGCCGGGGTCTCCTGCGTGATGTCGTTGGGGATCTCGTCGAGGGTGTAGCCGACGGCGAGCTTGGCGGCGATCTTCGCGATCGGGAAGCCGGTCGCCTTGGAGGCGAGCGCCGAGGAGCGGGAGACGCGCGGGTTCATCTCGATGACGATGACCCGGCCGTCCACGGGGTCGACCGCGAACTGGATGTTGCAGCCGCCGGTGTCGACGCCGACCTCGCGGATGACGGCGATGCCGACGTCGCGCAGGATCTGGTACTCGCGGTCGGTGAGGGTCATCGCCGGGGCGACGGTGATCGAGTCACCGGTGTGCACGCCCATCGGGTCGAAGTTCTCGATGGAGCAGACGACCACGACGTTGTCGTGCTTGTCGCGCATCAGCTCCAGCTCGTACTCCTTCCAGCCGAGGATGGACTCCTCCAGGAGGACCTCGGTGGTCGGCGAGAGGGTGAGGCCGGTGCCGGCGATGCGGCGCAGCTCCTCCTCGTCGTGCGCGAAGCCGGAGCCGGCGCCGCCCATGGTGAAGGAGGGGCGGACCACGACCGGGTAGCCGCCCAGCTCGTCCACGCCGGCCAGCACGTCGTCCATGGTGTGGCAGATGACCGAGCGGGCGGACTCGCCGTGCCCGATCTTCTTGCGGACCTCCTCCACGACCAGCTTGAACTGGTCGCGGTCCTCGCCCTTGTGGATGGCCTCGACGTTGGCGCCGATCAGCTCGACGCCGTACTTGTCCAGGACGCCGTTCTCGTGCAGCGAGATGGCGGTGTTCAGGGCCGTCTGGCCGCCCAGGGTGGGCAGCAGGGCGTCGGGGCGCTCCTTGGCGATGATCTTCTCGACGAACTCGGGGGTGATCGGCTCGACGTAGGTGGCGTCGGCGATCTCCGGGTCGGTCATGATCGTCGCCGGGTTGGAGTTCACCAGGACGACCCGCAGGCCCTCGGACCGCAGGACGCGGCACGCCTGGGTGCCGGAGTAGTCGAACTCCGCGGCCTGGCCGATGACGATCGGGCCGGAGCCGATGACCAGGACGGACTGGATATCGGTGCGCTTAGGCACGCTGGCCCTCCATCAGGGAAACGAAGCGGTCGAACAGGTAGGCGGCGTCGTGCGGGCCGGCGGCCGCTTCGGGGTGGTACTGGACACTGAAGGCCGGCTTGTCGAGCAGCCGGAGGCCCTCCACCACGTTGTCGTTGAGGCAGACGTGGGAGACCTCGGCACGGCCGAAGGGGGTCTCGGAGACCTGATCGGTGGGGGCGTCCACGGCGAAGCCGTGGTTGTGCGCGGTGACCTCGACCTTGCCGGTCGTACGGTCCTGCACGGGCTGGTTGATGCCCCGGTGGCCGTACTTCAGCTTGTAGGTGCCGAAGCCGAGGGCGCGGCCGAGGATCTGGTTGCCGAAGCAGATGCCGAACAGCGGCGTGCCGCGCTCCAGGACGCCCCGCATGACGGAGACCGGGTGGTCGGCGGTGGCCGGGTCGCCCGGGCCGTTGGAGAAGAACACGCCGTCGGGCGCGACCGCGTACACGTCCTCCACGGTGGCGGTGGCGGGCAGCACGTGCACCTCGATGCCGCGCTCGGCCATGCGGTACGGGGTCATGCCCTTGATGCCGAGGTCGACGGCGGCGACGGTGAACTTCTTGTCGCCGATCGCCGGGACGACGTACGCCTCCTTGGTGGCGACCTCCGCGGACAGGTCGGCGCCGGCCATCTCGGGGGCCTCCTGGACGCGGGCCAGCAGCGCGGCGTCGTCGCGGACGGCGTCGCCGCTGAAGATGCCGACCCGCATGGCGCCGCGCTCGCGCAGGTGGCGGGTGAGGGCGCGGGTGTCGATGCCGCTGATGCCGACGACGCCCTGGGCGGCCAGTTCCTCGTCCAGGGAGCGCCGGGAGCGCCAGCTGGAGGGCACGCGCGCGGGGTCGCGCACGACGTAGCCGGCCACCCAGATGCGCTGCGACTCGGGGTCCTCGTCGTTGACGCCGGTGTTGCCGACGTGCGGGGCGGTCATGACGACGACCTGGCGGTGGTACGACGGGTCGGTGAGGGTCTCCTGGTAGCCGGTCATGCCGGTGGAGAACACGGCCTCGCCGAACGTCTCCCCCGCGGCCCCGTAGGCGCGGCCCCGGAAGATCCGGCCGTCCTCCAGGACGAGCACGGCGGGAGCCGCCTTGTGCCTTCGCGAGGCGGTCCCCTGGATGGAGGTGGTCATCGTTCGGCGCCTTCCGTGGTGCTTGCTTCGATCATGGAGTTGAGGACTGCGACCCACTCGGTGTGCTCGGCCGCCCGGTCGGAGCGGAAGCCGGAGTCGATCAGCTTGTCGCCGTGTGCCCAGGTCACCACCAGCAGTCCGCCCTCGGCGAGGACCTTGCCGGCGATGCCCTTGTCGAGCCGGGCGCCGCGCAGCCGTGCGGCCGGGACGAAGAAGTCCCGCGCGCCGGGGCGTACGACGTCCAGGCCCGCGTCCGTCAGGGTCAGCTCGGCCCGGCTGCGGGTGCCCAGGCCGTGCGCGACGATGCGGTCCAGCCACTGACCGGCCGTGGTGGAGCCGTGGTAGCGGCCCGTCATGGCCAGTCTGGCCTCGCCCGGGTCCTCCGGCACTCCAGGCAGCGGCGGCTTGCCGCCTCGGTCGAGGGTGGTGGTGGCAGACGGGCGGGCGGGCAGCTCGGGCAGGTCGCCCTGGAGGGTGGCGCGCCACTTCCAGCCCTCGCGCATCAGCCAGTAGACGAGGGCGACGAACAGGGCGAGGCCGACCAGCCAGCCGATGCGTCCGCCCCAGTCGGTGACCGTCGCCGACTTCTCCTCGGCGGCGAGGCCGGTGGCGAGTCCGGCCGCGAGCAGTGTTGCAGGTGTCACGTGAGCTTCCCGTCGACGAGCGTGGCCTTGCCCCGGAGCCAGGTGTGGGTGACACGGCCCGGCAGCTCGCGCCCCTCGTAGGGGGTGTTGCGGCTGCGCGAGGCGAAGCCCGCGGGGTCCACCTGCCCACGGTATGCGGTGTCGACCAGGGTGAGGTTGGCGGGCTCACCTGCCGAGACGGGGCGTCCGTGGCCGGTGGCGCGGCCGATCCGGGCCGGGGCGGCGGACATGCGGTCGGCGACGCCGGCCCAGTCGAGGAGCCCGGTGTCGACCATGGTCTCCTGGACCACCGACAGGGCGGTCTCCAGGCCGACCATGCCCATGGCGGCCGCGGCCCACTCGCAGTCCTTGTCCTCGTGCGGGTGCGGGGCGTGGTCGGTGGCGACGATGTCGATCGTGCCGTCGGCGAGCGCCTCGCGCAGGGCGCGCACGTCCCGCTCGGTGCGCAGCGGCGGGTTGACCTTGTAGACCGGGTCGTACGTCCGCACCAGCTCGTCGGTGAGGAGCAGGTGGTGCGGGGTGACCTCGGCGGTGACGTCGATGCCGCGGGACTTGGCCCAGCGGACGATCTCGACGCTGCCCGCGGTCGACAGGTGGCAGATGTGCACGCGGGAGCCGACGTGCTCGGCGAGCAGCACGTCGCGGGCGATGACCGACTCCTCGGCGACGGCCGGCCAGCCGCCCAGGCCCAGCTCGGCGGAGACGACGCCCTCGTTCATCTGGGCGCCCTCGGTCAGCCGCGGCTCCTGCGCGTGCTGGGCGACGACCCCGCCGAACGCCTTCACGTACTCCAGCGCCCGGCGCATGATCACCGCGTCGTCCACGCACTTGCCGTCGTCGGAGAAGACGGTGACCCCGGCGGCCGACTCGTGCATGGCGCCCAGCTCGGCGAGCTTCCTGCCCTCCAGGCCGACGGTGACGGCGCCGATGGGCTGCACGTCGCAGTAGCCGTGCTCGCGGCCGAGCCGCCAGACCTGCTCGACCACGCCGGCGGTGTCGGCCACGGGGAAGGTGTTGGCCATGGCGAACACGGCGGTGTAGCCGCCCGAGGCGGCGGCGCGGGTGCCGGTGAGGACGGTCTCGGAGTCCTCGCGGCCGGGCTCGCGCAGATGGGTGTGCAGGTCGACCAGGCCCGGCAGGAGGAGCTTGCCGCCGGCCTCGACGACCTCGGCGCCCTCCGCGGACAGTCCGGTGCCCACCCCGGCGATGGTCTCGCCGTCGATCAGCACGTCCTGCGGCTCGCCGCCGAGCACCTTCGCACCACGGATAAGGATCTTGCTCATGGGGGGTTACTTCTCCTCGTTGGTGCGGGTGTGGGTGACGGCGGGCTCGTTGCCTCCGAGCAGCAGGTACAGCACGGCCATCCGGATGGAGACGCCGTTGGCGACCTGCTCGACGACCGTGCAGCGCGGGGAGTCGGCGACCTCGGCGGTGATCTCCATGCCGCGCACCATCGGGCCGGGGTGCATCACCAGGGCGTGCTCGGGCATCTTCGCCATGCGGTCGCCGTCCAGGCCGTAGCGCCGGGAGTACTCGCGCTCGGTCGGGAAGAAGGCGGCGTTCATGCGCTCGCGCTGGACGCGCAGCATCATCACCGCGTCCGACTTGGACAGCACGGCGTCCAGGTCGTAGGAGACCTCGCAGGGCCAGGAGGCGACGCCGACCGGCAGCAGGGTGGGCGGGGCGACGAGGGTGACGTCGGCGCCGAGGGTGTGCAGCAGGTCCACGTTGGAGCGGGCGACGCGGCTGTGCAGGACGTCGCCGACGACGGTGACGCGCTTGCCGGACAGGTCCTGGCCGAGGCCTGCGTCCCGGCCGATCAGGCGGCGGCGCATGGTGAAGGCGTCCAGCAGGGCCTGGGTGGGGTGCTGGTGGGTGCCGTCGCCGGCGTTGATCACGGCGGCGTCGATCCAGCCGGAGGTGGCCAGGCGGTAGGGGGCGCCGGAGGCGCCGTGCCGGATGACCACGGCGTCCACGCCCATGGCCTCCAGGGTCTGGGCGGTGTCCTTCAGGGACTCGCCCTTGGAGACGCTGGAGCCCTTGGCGGTGAAGTTGATGACGTCCGCGGACAGCCGCTTCTCGGCGGCCTCGAAGGAGATCCGGGTACGGGTGGAGTCCTCGAAGAAGAGGTTGACGACGGTGCGGCCGCGCAGGGTCGGCAGCTTCTTGATCGGCCGGTCGGCGACCCGGGCCATCTCCTCGGCGGTGTCGAGGATCAGGACGGCGTCGTCGCGGGTGAGGTCGGCGGCCGAGATGAGATGACGCTGCATCTGTCAGGCTCCGTAGGGCAGTTCGACAGGGAGGATTCGGGCACAGGGGTGCGCGTGGGCACCCGCGCGGGGCGTACGCGGTACGCGTACGCGCGCGTGGGCTACGGCTGCTGGTCGCCCTGGGCGTCCGGCTTGGCGCCGAGCAGCACGGTGTCGCGACCGTCCTCCTCGGCGAGCTGGACCTTGACCGTCTCCCGCAGCGACGTGGGGAGGTTCTTGCCGACGTAGTCGGCGCGGATGGGCAGTTCGCGGTGGCCGCGGTCGACGAGGACGGCGAGCTGCACCGCGCGCGGGCGCCCGATGTCGTTCAGCGCGTCGAGGGCGGCGCGGATGGTGCGGCCGGAGAAGAGCACGTCGTCGACGAGGACGACCAGGCGGCCGTCGATGCCGTCACCGGGGATCTCGGTGCGGGCCAGCGCGCGCGGCGGGTGCATGCGCAGGTCGTCGCGGTACATGGTGATGTCGAGCGAGCCGACCGGGATCTTGCGCTCGGTGATCTGTTCGAGCTTGTCGGCGAGCCGCCGGGCGAGGAAGACGCCGCGGGTGGGGATGCCGAGGAGCACCACGTCGTCGGCGCCCTTGGCGCGCTCGACGATCTCGTGGGCGATGCGGGTCAGCACCCGCGCGATGTCGGGGCCTTCGAGAACGGGCCGCGCATCGGTCGCCTGGGCACCGGCGTGCGTGTCGTGCGTGTCCATACGAAACGGACCTCCTTCTCCGCCTCACGGGACGGACCTTAAAGGACGTCGGATTTGCGCCATCCACGGTAGCAGGTGCGGCGGACCGCTCCGCGCACCCCCCATCACCCCCTCGCCGCTCCCCCACCACCCCCTCGCCGCTCTGCTGTCACTCGCCTGGCGCAACGGGGCGCCGATAGCACGGAAGAGGCGGTGTGGACCATTCGGCTTGACGCGGCAGAGTAACGCTGCGTAACCTCACAGTGAGTTACCAGCCGCGCGGCGCGGACCACCGTCCGACCGCGTCGACACAGTGTCCGGGGAGCCATATGTCCAGCGAATACGCCAAACAGCTCGGGGCCAAGCTCCGGGCGATCCGCACCCAGCAGGGCCTTTCCCTCCACGGTGTCGAGGAGAAGAGCCAGGGACGCTGGAAGGCGGTCGTGGTCGGCTCGTACGAGCGCGGCGACCGTGCCGTGACCGTGCAGCGCCTCGCCGAGCTGGCGGATTTCTACGGGGTCCCCGTGCAGGAGCTGCTGCCGGGCACCACTCCCGGCGGCGCCGCCGAGCCCCCGCCGAAGCTGGTCCTGGACCTGGAGCGGCTGGCCACCGTGCCCGCCGAGAAGGCCGGCCCGCTGCAGCGGTACGCGGCGACGATCCAGTCCCAGCGCGGCGACTACAACGGCAAGGTGCTCTCGATCCGCCAGGACGACCTGCGCACCCTCGCCGTCATCTACGACCAGTCGCCCTCGGTCCTGACCGAGCAGCTGATCAGCTGGGGCGTGCTGGACGCGGACGCCCGCCGCGCGGTCGCGTCCCACGAGGACGCCTGAGCCCCATCGGCTCCGGCTGACGCGACAGGCTTCCGCAGAAACGTGCCGCCGGGGTGGCCGGAACTTGACGGTTCCGGCCACCCCGGCGGCTTTCTGCGGCCCTCGGCGGCCGCCGGGGCACGGGAACGCCCGAGGGCCCGCAGCATCGACGCTGCGGGCCCTCGGGCGTTTCTGTGCGCTGCTCCGCGCCTCTCTACGCCTCGTCGCTCGCCTCGCGGCGCAGCGAGGGCTTGAGGTCCTTGAGCCGGCCCAGCAGGCCGTTGACGAACGAGGGCGACTCGTCCGTGGAGAACTCCTTGGCCAGCTGCACCATCTCGTCCAGCACGACGGCGTCCGGGGTCTCGTCGACCCAGATCAGCTCGTACGCGCCGAGCCGCAGGATGTTGCGGTCGACGACCGGCATCCGGTCCAGCGTCCAGCCCACCGCGTACTGCGCGATCAGCTCGTCGATCCGGGTCGCGTGCTCGGCGTAGCCCTCGACCAGCTGCATCGTGTACTCGCTGACCGGCGGCTGCCGGGTGTCGGACCGGGACAGCCGGACCCAGTCCGCGAGGACCGTGAGGACGCCGACACCGCGCTGGTCGCCCTCGAAGAGGATCTGGAAGGCGCGCTTGCGGGCCGTGTTGCGGGCAGCCACGGTTAGCTGTTCACCCGGCCGAGGTAGTCGCTCGTACGGGTGTCGACCTTGATCTTCTCACCGGTGGTGATGAAGAGCGGGACCTGGATCTGGTGGCCGGTCTCCAGCGTGGCGGGCTTGGTGCCGCCGGTGGAGCGGTCGCCCTGGACGCCCGGCTCGGTCTCCTGGACGACCAGCTCGACGGCGGCCGGCAGCTCGACGAAGAGCACCTCGCCCTCGTGCTGGGCGACGGTGGCGGTGAAGCCCTCGATCAGGAAGTTGGCGGCGTCGCCGACGGCCTTGCGGTCGACCATCAGCTGGTCGTAGGTCTCCATGTCCATGAAGACGAAGTACTCGCCGTCCATGTACGAGAACTGCATGTCGCGCTTGTCGACGGTGGCCGTCTCGACCTTGACACCGGCGTTGAAGGTCTTGTCGACCACCTTGCCGGAGAGCACGTTCTTGAGCTTGGTGCGCACGAAGGCCGGGCCCTTGCCGGGCTTGACGTGCTGGAACTCGACGACGGACCAGAGCTGGCCGCCTTCGAGCTTGAGCACCAGGCCGTTCTTGAGGTCGTTCGTGGAAGCCACGGTTGCGGAATCTCCTGGACTGACGTACGACCCCGGCGCGCGCACCTGGCTATAGGGCGAGCAGCTCCTTGGTCGTGATGGTGAGTAGCTCGGGTCCGCCGTCCGCCTCGGGGCGGACGACGAGCGTGTCATCGATCCGGACACCGCCCCGGCCCGGGAGGTGGACCCCCGGTTCGACGGTGACCGGCACGCAAGCGTCCAGTTTACCCATGGCTGCGGGGGCCAACTGAGGGTCCTCGTCGATTTCGAGTCCGACGCCGTGTCCGGTGAGGGGTTGCAGGCCCTCGGCGTATCCGGCGGAGTCCAGCACCTGCCGTGCCGCGCGGTCCACCTCGCGGTAGGCGGCGCCGGGCATCAGGGCCTCCCGTCCGGCCCGCTGGGCTGCGAAGACGAGGTCGTACAGCTGGATCTGCCAGTCCGCGGGAGAGGTGCCGATGACGAACGTACGGCCGATCTCGCAGCGGTAGCCGCGGTAGGCGGCGCCCAGGCAGACGGAGAGGAAGTCGCCCTCCTCGACCCGCCGGTCGGTGGGCCGGTGGCCGCGGCGGCCGGAGTTCGGGCCGGTGGCCACCGAGGTCGGGAAGGCGGGGCCGTCGGCGCCGTGGTCGACGAGCCGCCGCTCCAGTTCCAGGGCGAGATGGCGTTCGGTGCGGCCCACGAGGATGGACTCCAGCAGCTCGCCGAGCGCCTGGTCGGCGATCTCGGCACCGATCCGCAGGCAGGAGATCTCCTCCTCGTCCTTGACCACCCTCAGCTGCTCGACCGCGCTGCCGAGGTCGGCGACGCGGAGCCGGGGCGCCACCGAGGCGAGGGCGCGGTGGCGGGCCACCGTGAGGTGGTGTTCCTCGATGGCGAGCGAGTCGGCGCCCTGGGCCTGGGCGAGGTCGGCGGCGGCCACGGCCGGGTCGCCGCCGGGCTGGGGCAGGATCCGCACCGCCAGCGATTCGTCGGGGCGCCCCTCACAGGGCCGGTCGTCCGGTGGGCTCTCGCACACCAGCAGGTCCTCGCGCTTTCCGAGGAGCAGGACGGCACCGAGCGGGGCTGCTCCCGCGAGGTACCGGACATTGGCGGGACGAGTCACCAGCGCCGCCGCGCTGCCGCCCGCGTTGCAGCGCTCCCGTAGCCGGGTCCGGCGGGCCGCGTACACCTCTGACATGAACCGAGCGTAAGAGCCCTGGCCGGATATCGCCGTTCGGGAGGGGCCGAGTGGGGATGCCCTCGGCCGCTACCAGCTCGGCGGGCTGGCGATGGCCCGGGAGAGGACCTCGTCCAGGACCCGGGCCGTGGTCGGTATGTCGAGCTGGGAGTTGTCGATGATGGGCAGGCCGGAGCCGTACCAGCCGGCCATGCGGCCGTGGATGCGGGCGACCTCCTCGTCGGTGAGGCGGCGGTTGCCGCTGCGCTCGGCGTTGCGCTCCAGCACGATGTCCAGGCCGGGCAGCAGGACGACCGGGAGCAGGCCGGGGCCCACATGGCGTTTCCAGCCACCGAGGCCGACCACCGGGCGGTCCGGGAAAACGGCGTCGTCGAGGATGCACGAGATGCCGTTGGCGAGGAAGTTGCGCGCGGCGAAGCCGCAGGTGCGGCGGGCGAGGCGGTACTGCGCCTCGGAGTTGTCGTTCCACCCCGTCTGCGGGTCGGCGAAGCCGGAGCGGACCCATTCGCGGACGTCGTCCAGGCTGATGTGCGCGGTGGGCACGCGGCGCTGCTCGGCCCAGTACTTGGCGACGCTGGTCTTGCCCGCCCCCGCGGGGCCGATCAGCAGCACCGCCAGGAGGGTCGTGGTCGGGTCGGGCACGGCCTGCGCGGGCGGCGCACTGGGCATGGCGACCGGGCCGCCGGGCGGCAGCTGCACATGCCCGGTGGTGTCCCGGAGAGGCGCCGCGGACACCCCGCCCTGCGGAACGCCCCGCACCGGGGGGTGCGGCGCCCCCGGCGCCCCGGGGAAGCCGGGTGCGGGCGGCGGCGGGGGGACGGGGCCGACGGGGCCCGGGTGGGCGCCGGGGTGCGGGGGACCGCCACCCTGGTGGGGGCCCGGGGGCAGGGCACTCGGGTGCGGCTGCGCGGGGGGCTGTTGGGCCGGAGCCGGGGGGACTGTGGGGTGTGGGCCGGGGTGCTGCGGGCCTCGGGCATGCGGGCCGGGGTGCGACTGGCCGGACGGCTGCGGGCCGGAGTGCGGCTGGCCGGGATGCTGCGCGCCCGCGTGCGGCTGACCGGACGGCTGCGGGCCGGACCCCTGCGGGCCGGGATGCTGCGCGCCCGCGTGCGGCTGACCGGACGGCTGCGGGCCGGACCCCTGCGGGCCGAGGTGCTGCGCGCCCATGTGCTGCTGAGCGGACGGCTGCGGGCCCCCATGCCGGGTGGCCGAGGGCTGCTGACCGGACGGCTGCGGGCCGGAGTGCGGCGGGCCGGACGGCTGCGGGCCGAGGTGCTGCGCGCCCCCCTGCTGCTGGCCGGACCCCTGCGGGCCGGAGTGCTGCGCCCCCATGTGCTGCGGACCGGGGGGCTGCTGGCCCCCCTGCTGAGTGGCCAAGAGCTGGCCGCCCGGAAGCTGTGGTGCCGGGCCCGCGGGGCGGGCCGGAAGCTGTGGTGCCGGGCCCGCGGGGCGGGCCGGGAGCTGGGGTGCCGGGCCGCCGGGGGCCGGGTGGTGTGCGGCCGGTGGCCGGCCGGTGGCCGGTCCGTGCCCCGGCTGGTGGGGCGGCGGCAGCGGAGAACCCATTGCGTGCTGCATCCGGTGCCACTCCGTCTCGTACAAGGCAATGGGTGCTGGCAGCGGTTCCGAATCCCGCTCCCCCACCGAACGGTACCGTCCCCGGCCGTCCTGCGGTGAACGGCCGGGGACGGCCCGAAGTGCCCGCCGCCGCGGGGCAGGCCGGGCGCCGGGGCTACTGGCCCACCTCGCCGTACGCGGCGAGCAGTACGGCCGGGTCCGGGCCCTCCAGGACGGTGGGCTTGGCGAGGCCGTCGAGCACGATGAAGCGCAGCAGGTCACCGCGGGACTTCTTGTCGACCCGCATGTTCTCCAGCAGCTTGGGCCACTGGTCGTGCCGGTAGTACAGCGGCAGCCCGACCGCTTCGAGGACCGTGCGGTGGCGGTCGGCCGTGGCGTCGTCCAACCGGCCCGCCAGGCGGCCCAGTTCGGCGGCGAAGTGCATGCCGACCGAGACGGCCGCGCCGTGCCGCCACTTGTACCGCTCGTTCTTCTCGATGGCGTGCCCGAGCGTGTGGCCGTAGTTGAGGATCTCCCGCAGGCCCGACTCCTTCAGGTCCGCGGAGACGACCTCGG
This sequence comes from Streptomyces sp. NPDC047017, assembly GCF_040644175.1. NCBI lineage: Bacteria > Bacillati > Actinomycetota > Actinomycetes > Kitasatosporales > Streptomycetaceae > Streptomyces > Streptomyces sp. NPDC047017. The sequence goes on from NZ_JBEYVW010000016.1 coordinate 116,301, forward strand.
CCTTGACCCGGATGGACCGCTCGATCAGCTCGGCGGTGTGCGGACCGGCCGGGGTGCGGGCGGCCTCGGGGTCGGACTCGACGAGGTCGAGGATGACCGGGTCGGCGATGAAGCCGGCCTTGATGACCTCGGCCAGCCCGGAGACGTAGTCGTTGACCGGCAGCGAGTCCAGTGCGGCCAGGTCGCACAGCACGCCCGCGGGCGGGTGGAAGGCGCCCACGAGGTTCTTGCCCTCGGCGGTGTTGATGCCGGTCTTGCCGCCGACGGCCGCGTCCACCATGGCCAGCACGGTGGTCGGCACGGCCACCCAGCGCACCCCGCGCAGCCAGGTGGCGGCCACGAAACCGGCGAGGTCGGTGGTGGCGCCGCCGCCCACGCCGACGATGACGTCGGTGCGGGTGAACCCGGACTGGCCCAGCGCCTTCCAGCAGTAGGCGGCGACCTCGGCGGTCTTGGCCTCCTCCGCGTTCGGCACCTGGATGGCGACGGCCTCGTAGCCCTGTCCGGCCAGGTCGGCCCGGAGGGCGTCCCCGGTCTCGGCCAGCGCCTCGGGGTGGATCACCGCGACCCGCTTGGCCTTCGGGCCGATCAACCCGGCGAGTTCGCCGAGGAGTCGGCGGCCGACGAGCACGTCGTAGGGATCGGTGCCCGCGGTGCCGCCCACGGAGATCCGCGTCACTGCCTCGCTCATGCTTCCTTCAACTCCACAGCGTCCAGGACGGACCGGACGACCTCTTCGGGTGTCCGGCCGTCGGTGGCCACCACCGCCGTGGCGACCTCCTCGTACAAATGGCGGCGGGCCTCCATCAGCTCGCGCCACTGCTTGCGCGGGTTGACGGCGAGCAGCGGGCGGGCCACGTTCAGGCCGGTGCGCCGCACGGCCTCCTCGACGTCCATCGAGAGGTAGACCACGCGCGCGCCGGCGAGCAGCGCGCGGGTGTCCTCGTCGAGGATCGCGCCGCCGCCCAGCGCCAGCACGCCCTCGTGCTCGGTGAGCGCCCGGCGCACCGCCTGCTTCTCGACGGCGCGGAAGGCGCTCTCGCCGTCGTCGACGAAGATCTCCGCGATGGTGCGGCCCTGCCCGGCCACGATGTCGTCGTCGGTGTCCCGGTAGGTCACCTGGAGGCGCTCGGCCAGCAGTTGCCCGACGGTGGACTTGCCCACGCCCATCGGTCCGACCAGTACGACGGCCGGCACGCCGGTCACCGGATCGCCAGGTTGTCGAGGTAGGAGCGGACGTTGCGGCGGGTCTCGGGCACGCTGTCGCCGCCGAACTTCTCCGCGACGGCGTCCGCGAGGACGAGGGCGACCATGGCCTCCGCCACGATCCCGGCCGCGGGCACCGCGCACACGTCGGAGCGCTGGTGGTGGGCCTGCGCCGCCTCGCCGGTGACGACGTCGACCGTCCGCAGGGCCCGCGGCACGGTCGCGATCGGCTTCATCGCGGCCCGCACCCGCAGCAGCTCGCCGGTGGTCAGGCCGCCCTCGGTGCCGCCGGAGCGCGCGGTGGCCCGCCGGATGCCCTCGGGTGTGGTGAGGATCTCGTCGTGGGCCTGGGAGCCCGGCACCCGGGCGAGGTCGAAGCCGTCACCGACCTCGACGCCCTTGATCGCCTGGATGCCCATGAGGGCGGCGGCCAGCCGGGCGTCCAGGCGGCGGTCCCAGTGCACGTGCGAGCCGAGGCCCACCGGCACGTCGTAGGCGAGCACCTCGACCACACCGCCGAGGGTGTCGCCGTCCTTGTGGGCCTGGTCGATCTCCTCGACCATCGCCTTGGACGCGTCGGCGTCCAGGCAGCGCACCGGGTCCGCGTCCAGCCGCTCCACGTCGGCCGGGGTCGGGTAGAGGCCGTAGGGTGCCCTGGCCGCGGCCAGCTCGACCACGTGCGAGACGATCTCGATGCCGGCGGTCTCCTTCAGGTACGACCGCGCCACCGCGCCGAGCGCCACACGGGCCGCCGTCTCCCGGGCGGAGGCCCGCTCCAGGATCGGCCGGGCCTCGTCGAAGCCGTACTTCTGCATGCCGGCCAGGTCGGCGTGGCCGGGGCGGGGCCGGGTCAGCGGGGCGTTGCGCGCCATCGTGGCCAGTTCGTCCGGGTCGACCGGGTCGGCGGCCATGACCTGCTCCCACTTGGGCCACTCGGTGTTGCCCACCATGACGGCCACCGGGGAGCCCAGGGTCAGGCCGTGCCGGACGCCGCCGAGGAAGGTGACCTCGTCCCGCTCGAACTTCATCCGGGCGCCGCGGCCGTAGCCCAGGCGCCGCCGCGCGAGGTGGTCGGCCACCATCTCCGTGGTGATGGGCACGCCGGCGGGAAGGCCCTCCAGCGTCGCGACAAGTGCGGGTCCGTGGGACTCCCCCGCGGTCAGCCAACGCAACCTGCTCAACGATGCTCCTCATGCTCGCGCCTCGAACTGCGGCGGCGCGACCGGGTGCGCGGCCCTGGCCCGCCACCTCCGATCCTCCCACGTCCGGGGCCCTGAACCGGCCGCCGGTCCAGCAGGCGGACGTACGCGGACCCCTCGCGGGGGGTGCGGAACCCCCGGTGAGAGGGCCGCGCACCTCTCGCACCGCCCGGGAGGCTGGAGCGCGTACGCCCCGTGGCCCGGCCGTCAGCGGTCGGCCAGGGCCTTCTCGCCGGCCCGGCGCATGGCGCCCAGCGGCGCCGGGGCGCGGCCGGTCATCTGCTCGACCTGGAGGACCGCCTGGTGCACGAGCAGGTCCAGGCCGCTGACGACGGCGCCGCCGGCCATGGACCAGCGGGCGGCGAGCGCGGTGGGCCAGGGGTCGTAGAGCACGTCGAAGAGGGTGGCGGGCCGCTCGGGCACGGCCGTGGCGAGCGCGTCCGTGGTGCCGGCCGGGGTGGTGGCGATCACGAGGGGGGCGGCCAGCGCCCGCGCGGCGTCCGACCAGGGCGCCGTACGGACCTCGACGCCCAGCCGCTCGCCCCAGCCGCGCATCTCGGCCGCGCGGGTCTCGCCGCGTACGTAGGCGACGACCTCACCGGTGCAGACACGGGCCAGCGCGGCCAGCGCGGAGGAGGCGGTCGCGCCGGCGCCGAGGATCGCCGCCGAGCCGACCTGCTCGATCCCGTGCTCCCGCAGGGCGGCGACGATGCCGGGGATGTCGGTGTTGTCGCCGGTGCGGCGGCCGTCCTCGGTGAGGACGACGGTGTTGACCGCCTCCACGGCGGCCGCCGTGTCGCTGATGGTGTCGAGCAGTGGGATGACGGCCCGCTTGAGCGGCATGGTCAGCGACAGCCCCGCCCACTCGGGCCCGAGTCCGTCCAGGAAGCCGGGCAGGCCGGACTCGTCGACCTCGAACCGGTCGTAGGACCAGTCGGTGAGCCCCAGTTCCGCGTAGGCCGCGCGGTGCAGCACCGGGGAGAGCGAGTGGGCGATGGGCGAACCGAGCACGGCGGCCCGGCGGGCGTCAGTGGCCCGAGCTGGCATTGAACTTTTCCTTGAGCTTGTTGAATTCGGCCAAGGTCTTGGCGAACTCGGTCTTGTTCATACCGTCGGTCGCCACGAAGTACATCCAGCCGTCGTCGGTCGGGTTCAGTGCCGCTTTCAGGGCGTCGTCGCCGGGGTTTCCGATCGGTCCGGGCGGCAGTCCCTGGTGGGTGTAGGTGTTGTACGGGTTCTGGTTGCTGTTGATTTCCTTCTCGCTGATGTCGATCTTGCTCTCGCCCTTCAGGTAGTTGAAGGTCGAGTCGAACTGGAGCTTCTGGTTGGTCTCGCTGTTCGTCGGCTTGAGGCGGTTGTAGATCACCTCGGCCATCATGCGGAAGTCGTCGTGCGTCTTGCCCTCGGCCTGCACGAGGCTGGCGACCGTGACCATCTGCAACGGGTTCGCCAGGCCGAAGTCCTTGGCCTTCGCGTCGAGCCCGTAGCGGGAATAGGCCTGGTTGGCCTGGCGGACCATGTCCTTGAGGATCGCCTCGGGTTTCATGCCCTTGGCCGCGGGATAGGTGCCCGGGTAGAGGAAGCCCTCCAGCGGGTCCATGATCTCGCTGTTGCTGTTGGCCCAGCCGGGCAGCCCGAGGGTCCTGTAGTCCTTCTCGGCGGCTTTCTGCGTGGTGCCGGAGGCCAGTTCCAGCTGCTTGTCGATCGCCTGGTAGACGCCGTTGTTGCCCTTGTTGCGCTCGCCCGGTTTGACGATCACATTGCTCTGGCTCTTGGGGTCGAGCATCAAGGTGACGGCGCTCGCCGCGGACATTTCCTTCTTCAGCAGATAGGCGCCCGCCTGGATCTGCTTTCCCTGGGGATTCTGGGACTGCGCGGCGACGAAAGCGTCGACGCTCTTGACGACCCCCGCCTTTTTCAGGGCGCGGCCGATGTCGTAGCCGCCGGCGCCCTGCGGGATCTCGACCGTGACGGCCTCGCTGGTGCCGTTGCCCGCGTAGTCCGGGGCGGCGCCGAAACGATTTTGGTAGAACTGGTAGCCGTAATAGCCGACTCCGGCGATACCGCCGCCGAAGACCACGGCCACGACCAGGCAGGCGCAGCCGTTGCGGCGTTTGCGGCCGCTCCTGCCCTTGCCGCCCCGCCCTTTGCGGTCGGCGCGGCCCCGGCCCGCGCCCGGGTCGGCGGCGTCGGGCGCGTCGTCCTTGTCCTCGCCGTCACCGGCGAAGAACGCGTGGTCCTCCTGGCCGTCCTCGGGGTCCGGGTCCCAGTCGGGCCGCGCCTCCGGTTCGGTGTTCCGCCGGCCCGGGGGCTCCGGGGGCGGATAGGCGTCGGGGGTGCCGTAGAGGTCGGGCTGCTCCGTGCCGTAGGCCATGGCGTGGGTCTGCTGGCCGTAGGGATCCACCGGGTCGGCGGCGGTGTACGGCACCTGGGGCTGGGGCTGTCCCTGGCCGCCGTCCCAGCCGCCGCCCTGCTGGTAGCCGTCCTGGAGATGGGCCGCGTACTGCTGGTCGTACTGGTGACCGCCCTGCTGCGGGCCGCCGTGGTGCGGCTGCCCGCCGTAGTGCGGGGACTGCGTCAGGTCCTGGCCGTCGTAGTGCTGCGGGTACTGGTCGCCGTGGCCGGGCTGCTGTTCGTGACTCCAGTCGCCGTACTGCTGCTGCGGCTCCTGCGGGTGGTGCTGCGGCAGGCCGCCGTAGGGGGACTGCGGGCCCGCGGGGGCCTGCTGTCCTCCCCATCCGCGGTCCCCGTACAACGGGTCCTCCGGATGCCACGGTTCGGGGCCTGGGCCCCGGCCATACTCAGTCATCGATCCCCTAGCGCCGCGAGGCGGGTGGTCACGCAGCGTGTCGCCCGGCTCCTGTTCCGCCTCTTCCGTGCGGCGGCTGTTCGAGGACGCCGCATCGCGCGGAACGTTACCGTATCGCGATCAGATGACCACTTCGACGCCCTCTCCGGGTGCTGTACCTGACACCCGTTCGGATTCCAGGGCCTGCTGGAGAATGATGACGGCGGCTGCCTGGTCGATCACGGAGCGTCCCTTCTTGGACTTCACCCCGGAGGCCCGCAGCCCCTGGCTCGCCGTGACCGTGGTCATCCGCTCGTCCACCAGCCGGACCGGCACCGGGGCGATGCCCCGGGCCAGTTCCCCGGCGAAGGCGCGGACCTTGACCGCGGCCGGGCCCTCGCTCCCCTTGAGGGAGCGGGGCAGCCCGACGACGACCTCGATCGGCTCGTATTCCTCGACGAGCTGCCGCAGCCGGCGGTGGGCCGCCGGGACGTCCCGGCCGGGGACGGTCTCCACCGGTGTGGCGAGGATCCCGTCGGGGTCGCACGAGGCGACCCCGATCCGGGCGTCCCCGACGTCGACGGCGAGCCGGCGGCCTCTTCGCATCACTTGGCCGTTTCCGCCACGAGGCGCTCGACGGCGTCCACCGCGTCGGCGACCGCGGCCGGGTTCTGGCCGCCGCCCTGGGCGACGTCCGGCTTGCCGCCACCGCCGCCGCCGAGCGTCTTGGCGGCGGCGCGGACCAGCTCACCGGCCTTCAGGCCGCGCTCGCGGGCGGCCTCGTTGGTGGCGATGACCGTGAGCGGCTTGCCGTTGTTCACGGTGAACAGGGCGACCACGGCGGCCCGGCCGCCCTGGATGCGGCCGCGCACGTCCAGCACCAGCTTGCGCAGGTCGTCGGGGGTGGTGCCGTCTGGGACCCGGCCGGTGACCACGGCCACGCCGCGGACGTCCCTGGCGGACTCGGCCAGCCCCGCGGCGGCCTGGAGCACCTTCTCCGCGCGGAACTTCTCGATCTCCTTCTCGGCGTCCTTGAGCTTGCCGAGCATGGCGGAGACCTTCTCCGGAAGCTCCTCCGGGCGGCCCTTGACCAGCTCCTGGAGCTGGGCGACGACAGTGTGCTCACGGGCGAGGAAGTGGTAGGCGTCCACACCGACCAGGGCCTCGATACGGCGCACGCCCGAGCCGATGGAGGACTCGCCGAGCAGCTTCACCAGGCCGAGTTGGGCGGTGTTGTGCACATGTGTGCCGCCGCACAGCTCCTTGGAGAAGTCCCCGATGGTGACGACCCGGACCCGCTCGCCGTACTTCTCGCCGAACTCGGCGATGGCGCCCTGCTTCTTGGCGTCGTCGATGCCCATGACCTCGGCGTGCACGTCGAGGTCGCGGGCGAGCACCTCGTTGATCTTCTGCTCGACGTCGGTCATCACGGCCGTCGGGACGGCGGACGGGGAGCCGAAGTCGAAGCGGAAGCGGCCGGGCTGGTTCTCGGAACCGGCCTGGGCGGCCGTCGGGCCGAGCGCGTCACGCAGCGCCTGGTGGGTGAGGTGGGTGGCCGAGTGGGCGCGGGCGACGGCCTTGCGGCGCAGATTGTCGATGGAGGCGTGGGCCCTGGCGCCGACGGTGACCTCACCGACCTGGACGACACCCTTGTGCACGTAGACGCCCGGGACCGGCTTCTGGCAGTCGCGGATCTCGATCACGGCACCGGTGTCGACCTTGATGCGGCCGGTGTCACCGATCTGGCCACCGCCCTCGGCGTAGAACGGGGTGCGGTCCAGGACGACCTCGACCTCGTCGCCCTCGGTGGCGGCCGGGGAGGAGACGCCGTCGACGAGGAGGCCGACGATCGTGGACTCGCCCTCGGTGTCGGTGTAGCCGATGAAGTCGGTCTCGCCGGCGCCGTCCGCGATCTCGCGGTAGGCACCGAGGTCGGCGTGGCCGGTCTTCTTGGCCTGGGCGTCGGCCTTGGCGCGCTCGCGCTGCTCCTTCATCAGGCGCCGGAAGCCGTCCTCGTCCACCGAGAGGCCCTGCTCGGCGGCCATCTCCAGGGTGAGGTCGATCGGGAAGCCCCAGGTGTCGTGGAGCAGGAACGCCTTGTCGCCGGGGAGGACGCGGCCGCCGGACTGCTTGGTCTCGGTGACGGCGGTGTCGAGGATGTTGGTGCCGGCCTTGAGCGTCTTGAGGAAGGCGTTCTCCTCGGCGACGGCGACCTTCTCGATGCGCTCGCGGTCGGTGACCAGCTCCGGGTACTGCTGCCCCATCATGCCGATGACGACGTCGATGAGGTCCTTGACGACCGGGCCGGTGGCGCCGAGCAGCCGCATGTTGCGGATGGCGCGGCGCATGATGCGGCGCAGCACGTAACCGCGGCCCTCGTTGCCGGGGGTGACGCCGTCGCCGATGAGCATCACGGAGGTACGCATGTGGTCGGTGACCACGCGCAGCGAGACGTCCGAGGCGTGGGCGTCGCCGTAGGCCACGCCGGTCAGCTCGGTGGCCTTCTTGATCACGGCCATGGAGGTGTCGATCTCGTACATGTTCTGCACGCCCTGCAGAATCATGGCGAGCCGCTCCAGGCCGAGGCCGGTGTCGATGTTCTTGCTCGGCAGGTCCCCGAGGATCTCGAAGTTGTCCTTGCCGATGCCCTCGCCGCGCTCGGACTGCATGAAGACGAGGTTCCAGATCTCCACGTACCGCTCGTCGTTGACGGCGGGGCCCCCCTCGGCGCCGAACTCGGGGCCGCGGTCGTAGTTGATCTCGGAGCAGGGGCCGCAGGGTCCGGGCACGCCCATGGACCAGAAGTTGTCCTTCATGCCCAGGCGCTGGATGCGCTCCTTGGGCACGCCGACGACCTCGTGCCAGATCTGCTCGGCCTCGTCGTCGTCCTGGTAGACGGTGATCCACAGACGCTCGGGGTCGAGGCCGTAACCGCCCTTGTCCTGGGGGCTGGTGAGCAGCTCCCAGGCGTACTTGATGGCGCCTTCCTTGAAGTAGTCGCCGAAGGAGAAGTTGCCGCACATCTGGAAGAACGTGCCGTGCCGGGTGGTCTTGCCGACCTCTTCGATGTCGGGGGTGCGCACGCACTTCTGCACGCTGGTGGCGCGCGGGTAGGGCGGCTTGACCTCGCCCAGGAAGTAGGGCTTGAAGGGCACCATGCCGGCCGGGACGAGGAGCAGAGTCGGGTCGTCCGCGATGAGCGACGCCGAAGGGACGACGGTGTGCCCGCGCTCCTCGAAGAAGCTCAGCCAGCGGCGGCGGATCTCGGCCGACTCCATCAGTGGTCCTCATTCCGGTTGTACGAGTACGTCGGGTACGTCGAGCCGTCGACGTACTTCGGGTGGTTGTGGTTCTCGATGGCGGCGAGCCGCCGGGGCGGGGGCAGTTCCCGGTCGGCGCCGGCGTCGATGCCGAGCGCCTCGCCGAGTTCGGCCTCGCGCCGGGCCATGTTGTCGCGCACGTCGAGCGCGAAGCCGACCGCGCGGTCCTTGAGCCGGTGACCGGTCTCCAGGGCCTTGTTCGCCGCGCTCACGGCGAGGGACTCGGGCGTCAACTGGCGCAGCTTGCGGTTGACCTTGGTGGTGGCCCACACACCGGCGGCGACGCCGGTGCTGAACCAGAACGTACGGCGGAACATCGCTAGTCCTTACTTCTCCCGGTTGTTCCGCTTCCCCCGCCGCGCGGCCGGGACGGTGCGGCCCACGATCACCGTACGCCTCGACGTCCTGGCGGGCACGTCCTCCTTGCGGCCGCCCAGGGCCCGGCGCACGCCGTAGCCGAAGGCGGCGACCTTGACCAGGGGGCCGCCGAAGGTGGAGGCGACGGTGGTGGACAGCGCGGACGCGTTGGACGTGACCTCCTGGACGTCGGAGGCGATGGCGTCGACGCGGTCGATCTGGGTCTGCGCCGAGCGCACCGCCTGCGACGCGTCGGCCAGCAGCGGAACGGCCTGGTCGGTCACGTCCGACACGAGCTTGGTGGTCGCCCTGAGCGTCTGGGCCAGCCTCGCCAGCGCGACGGCGAGGAAGGAGACCAGGATCGCCCAGAACACGGCCACCAGGATCCCGGCCACCTCTCCACCGGACACTGTGCGCACCCGCTCCCTGAAACGTGCCTGAACATCGAGAACATCGAGAAAGTCGTGCACCGAGCCTATCGCGACGCGGGCGCGGCTCCGTACCGGATCCCCCCGCGCCGCGCACGCGGTCGCGACCTGCGGTTGTACGGACCGATTACGTTTCAGTACCCTCCGTGTTCCATGCGAGACGCCATGGATGATGCCACGCCGGACTCTCCGCCTCCGGGGTGCGGCGCGGTGGGCTCCACCCCCGCCGAACTCGACGCGTTCGTGGGGCGCTCGGCCGAACTGGACGCCCTGGTACGGGCCCTCGACACCGCCCGGCTGGTGACCGTGACCGGGATGGGCGGGGTCGGCAAGTCGCGCCTGGCGGCGCGCGCGGCGGCGCGGTGGACGGCCATGGCCGCTCGGGCGGTGCCCCGGACCTGGGGGCGGGTGGAGCTGGCGGCGGTGCGGGACGCGGAGTTCGTCGACCACGCCGTCGTGGAGGCGCTCGGTCTGACCGACCACACGACGCGCCCGCCGCGCGAGACGCTGCTCGACCTGCCGCAGGCGCTCGGTTTCGCGCCGGCCGCGGGGGCCGCCGGGTGCCGGCTGCTGCTGGTGCTGGACGGCTTCGAGCATCTGGCTCCGGCGTGCGCGTCACTGGTGGCCGAGCTGCTGCGGCGGGCGCCGGAGCTGTCGGTGCTGGCCGTGGGGCGCCGGCCGCTGGGCGTGGCGGGCGAGCGGCTGTTCCCGCTGGCGCCGCTGGCCGAGCCGGAGGCGGCCCGGCTGCTGGGCGAGCGGGCCGCGCAGCTGGGGGTGGCGGTCGGCGAGGACGATCCGGCGGTGCGGGAGGTGTGCCGGCGCCTGGACGGGATCCCGCTGGCGATCGAGCTGGCGGCGGGGCGGCTGCGGGCGCTGTCGCCCGAGCGGCTCCTCGAACGGCTCGACGACCGGTTCCGGCTGCTGACCGGGGGGCTGCGCGACGCCCTCCCCCGGCACCGGGCGCTGCGCACGACCATCGGCTGGAGCCATGAGCTGTGCACGCCGCGGGAGCGGCTGCTGTGGGCGCGGCTGTCGGTGTTCACCGGGCCGTTCGACCTGGAGGCCGCCGAGTACGTGTGCAGCGGCGGCGGGCTGCCCGCCGACGACGTCCTGGACGTGCTCGGCGAGTTGCTCGCGCAGTCGGTGGTGGCCCGCGAGGAGACGGCGGCGGGGACCCGCTACCGGATGCTGGACACGGTCCGCGCCTACGGCGCCGGCTGGCTGTCGGCGGCCGGGGACGCGGACCGGCTGCGGCGCCGGCACCGCGACTGGTACGTCGGCCTGGCCACCTGGTGCGAGCTGGAGTGGTTCTCGCCCCGGCAGACGGAGGTGGCCGCGCGCATCGAGGTGGAGCTGCCGAATCTGCGCAGCGCCCTGGAGTACTGCATGAGCGGCCCGCGGGAGGCGCATCTGGGCCAGTACCTCGCGGGCTGCCTGTGGTTCTGCTGGGCGGGGTGCGGGCGTCTCTCGGAGGGCCGGCACTGGCTGCGGCGCGCCGTCGAGCTGGACGGCGGCCACGAGCAGTCCCGGCTGAAGGCGCTGTGGGTGCTGGCCCATGTGGCGATCCTGCAGGGCGACACCGTGGCGGCGCCGGCCGCGCTCCAGGAGTGCCGCACGGTCGCGGAGCGGTCCGCGAGCGCGACGGCGCTGGCGTACGCGGAGCACCGGTCGGGCTGTCTGGCGCTGGTCACCGACGACATGGAGGGCGCGGAGAGGCTGCTGCGCTCGGCCCTGGCTCGCTACCGGGCGATCGGCGAGCTGAACAGCAACGTGCTGATGGGCCAGGTCGAGCTGGCGATGGCGCGGGCCTTCCGGGGCGATCTGCCGGAGGCGGTGCGGCTGTGCGAGGACGTCCGCCGGATCTGCGACGACCACGGGGAGCGCTGGGCGCGGGCGTACGCGCTGTACGTCCTGGCGTACGCGGCCCGGCAGGAGGAGGACCTGGGGCGTGCCCGGGATCTGCTCGTCGACTGCCTGAGCAGCGCGCACGGCTTCCGCGACCTGCTGGGGTCGGTGCTGGCGGTGGAGCTGCTGGCGCTGGTGACGGTGGGCGAGGGGGACGCGGCGGAGGCGGCGGTGCTGCAGGGCGCGGCGGGCGCCATGTGGCCCTCGGTGGGGCTGCGGCTGTTCGGTTCGGCGCACTACAACGCCCCGCACGAGCTGTGCGCGTCGACGGCCCGGGAGCGGCTGGGCGAGGCGCGGTACGAGGAGTGTGTGCGCGAGGGTGCCCGGCTCGGCCGGGAGGCGGCTGTGGCGCGGGCGCTCGGCCGGGCGCGGGCCCGGCCGCTGCCGGGGCTGCCGGCGCCGCGCGGGCGGGCCCGCCGGGGCGGCCCGGAACAGCGCGAACCCGCCGCCTCGCCCACCCGGAAGGGCGGGGAGACGGCGGGCTGAGGCGTGGTACGGCCTGCTGGGATCAGCGAGCGTAGTACTCGACGACGAGCTGCTCGTCGCAGATCACCGGGATCTCCTTGCGGTTCGGCTCACGGTCCAGGCGGAACGCCAGGGCCTTGAGGTTCACCTGGAGGTAGCGCGGGGTCTCGCCCTCGGGGGCGAAGCCACCCTCACGGGCGACCGTGAAGAGCGTCTTCTCCTTGGAGCGGTCGCGGACCTGCACGACGTCGTCCGGGCGGACGCGGAAGGACGGCTTGTCGACCTTCTGGCCGTTGACCTGGATGTGGCCGTGGACGACCATCTGGCGGGCCTGGTAGATCGTGCGGGCGATGCCCGAACGCAGGACCAGCGCGTCGAGGCGGCGCTCCAGCTCGATGATCAGGGCCTCACCGGTCTTGCCCTGGACCTTGGAGGCACGCTCGTAGGCGCGGACGAGCTGGCGCTCGGACACGTCGTACTGCGCGCGCAGACGCTGCTTCTCCAGCAGACGGACCTTGTAGTCCGAGTTCTGCTTGCGGCCGCGGCCGTGCTCGCCCGGCGGGTAGGGGCGGGCCTCGAAGTACTTGACGGCCTTCGGGGTCAGCGCGATGCCGAGGGCACGCGACTTCTTGACCTTGGGGCGGGACTGGTTCGCCACTGTCTCAATCTCGTTTCGTAGTGTTCGGCTCGTCAGGGTTACGGAGGTCGCATCCGCAGCCGGGAAAACCCGCCGGGTCCGCGAGGGACCCGCTGGGCAGCCGCTTCCCTGGTCTGGGCACATACGTGCAGCACGCGAGTGGCCCACCGACCGTCCCGGGGGCTCCCGGTGGGTGGTGGGCTGCCCGCGACACCGTTCGACGGTGCGCGACGCTCCTGGAGCCGGTCCGCGAGGACCGGGGCTCCGGCCGGCTGTCCCGCTCTGACGGCACGGGACTCGGCACTGTGCAGCAGTCTACAGGCTGCTACGAGCGCTTCCGGCCGAGGTGCTTGCGGGTCCACTCCACCGCGTCCGCGTACCGGGCCTCGGCGCCGTGCCGGCCCGGGGTGTAGTACTCGCGGTCCTTGAGGGCGTCCGGCGCGTACTGCTGGGCGGCGATGCCCTCGGGCAGGTCGTGCGGGTAGACGTACCCCTGGGCGTGGCCGAGCTTGGCCGCGCCCTGGTAGTGCCCGTCGCGCAGGTGCGCAGGAACCGAGCCGGCCAGGCCCTTGCGCACGTCCTCCAGGGCGGCGCCGATCGCCGTGGTCGCGGAGTTGGACTTGGGGGCGAGGGCGAGCGCGATGGTGGCGTGGCTGAGGGTGAGGGCGGCCTCGGGGAAGCCGATCATGGCGACGGCCTGGGCGGCGGCGACGGCCGTGGGCAGCGCGTGGGGGTCGGCGAGGCCGATGTCCTCGCTGGCCGAGATCATCAGCCGGCGGGCGATGAACCGGGGGTCCTCGCCGGCCTCGATCATCCGGGCCAGGTAGTGCAGGGCGGCGTCCACGTCGGAGCCGCGGATGGACTTGATCAGGGCGCTGGCCACGTCGTAGTGCTGGTCGCCGTCGCGGTCGTAGGTGACCGCGGCCCGGTCGACGGTCTCCTCCAGCGTGGTCAGGGAGATCTCGTCCTCGCCCTTGTCGAGGGCGGCCCCGGCGGCGGCCTCCAGGGCGGTCAGCGCGCGCCGGGCGTCACCGCCGGCGATGCGCAGCAGGTGGTCCTCGGTGTCCTCGGGGAGGGTGACAGCGGCTCTCAGGCCGCGCTCGTCGGTGAGTGCGCGGCGCAGCAGGCCGCGCACGTCGTCGTCGGTCAGCGGTTCGAGGGTGAGCAGCAGGGAGCGGGAGAGCAGCGGGGAGATCACCGAGAAGTACGGGTTCTCGGTGGTGGCGGCGATCAGGGTGACCCAGCGGTTCTCCACGGCGGGCAGCAGGGAGTCCTGCTGGGCCTTGCTGAAGCGGTGGATCTCGTCGAGGAAGAGGACGGTCTCCTGGCCGTACCCGCCGGAGGCGCGGCGGGCGCCGTCGATGACCGCGCGGACCTCCTTGACGCCCGCGGTGATCGCCGACAGCTCGACGAAGCGCTTGTTGGTGGCCTTGGAGACGACGTACGCCAGGGTGGTCTTGCCGGTGCCGGGCGGGCCCCACAGGATCACCGAGGAGGGCCCCGCCGGGCCGCCGGCGCCCTCGCCGACGAGCCGGCGCAGCGGCGATCCCGGCTTGAGCAGGTGCTGCTGGCCCACCACCTCGTCGAGGGTGCGCGGGCGCATCCGGACCGCCAGGGGGCTGGCGGCCGGGTCCTTCTCCTGGCGTTCTTCTGCTGCGGCGGTGAACAGGTCGGGCTCCACGCTGAAACCCTATGGCACACCACTGACAACGCCGCCAGGACCGGACCCGGGGGCGGCTCAGGCCCAGAGGCTGCTGCCCCAGCGGGTCAGGATCAGCATGGCGATGACACCGCAGTGCGTGACCGGGAGCACCCAGGTGAACTCGGCCAGGAAGTTCTTCACCGGGCGTGGGGCGGGCAGGAAGTCGTTGCGGACGTTGACCGAGGTGACGTACCAGAACGCGGTGATCGTGGCGACCCAGGCCAGCGAGCACCACAGGCACAGCGCGTTGATCCGGTACAGCGACTGGAACTGCAGCCAGGTGACGAAGCAGACGCCGAAGAGAGTGCCGGCGTTGAAGGTCAGCCAGTACCAGCGCGGGAAGCGGGCGCGGGCGAGCAGGCTCATGCCGACGCAGATGACGATGCCGTAGGCGACCAGGCCGAGCATGGGGTTGGGGAACCCGAAGACGGCGGCCTGCTTGCTCTCCATGACGTTGCCGCAGGACACGATCGGGTTGAGGCTGCAGTTCGGCGTGTAGGTCTTGCCGGCCAGCTTGGCTTCGAGGATCTTCTGCTTGTCGATCGTGATGACCCAGGCGGCGAGCAGCCCGGCCGCACCGGTGATCACCAGCAGCAGGGCGAGGGCGCGGCTGCCGCCCACCGTGCGCGGCCCGCCGGCCGTGCGGTCCGGACCGTGCTCCGTGGAGACGTCCTTGACTGTCGTCTTGCTCATCACGCCGATTCCGTCACTTGAGAGTTGGACCTTCTTCGGGCAGGGCCATTGTGCCGCACGCGCGCGTGTGTCCACCGTTCGATGCGCATAAGGAGGCCGCCCGGCCGGTGGGATCGCGTGCGATCGCGCGTGAAGATCGTCCGGCAGGGGGAATCCGCGCCCGCGGAGTTGACGCCCCGCCCTCGCCGCGACCCCTCGGGCATGAGAAAGGCGCCGGGCACCCGTCGGGCATCCGGCGCCTTCCGTCGCGGGCTCAGCCGAGCCGCGACTCCAGTTCCGCCACGATCTCGTTCACGCCGATCGCCGTCTGCTCGCCGGACTCCATGTCCTTGAGCTGGACGACGCCCTCGGCCAGGTCGCGCTCGCCGAGGACGAGCGCGTAGGCGGCGCCCGAGCGGTTGGCCGCCTTCATCGCCGCCTTGAGGCCCTTGTCGCCGTAGGAGAAGTCCGCCGCGATGCCCACCTTGCGCAGTTCGGTGACCTTGGCGAACAGCACCCGGCGCGCCTCGCCGCCGAGCGGGACGGCGAACACGCTGGTGGCGGCGGGCAGTCGCAGTTCGACGCCCTCCGCCTCCAGGGCCAGGACCGTGCGGTCCACGCCGAGGGCCCAGCCCACCGAGGGCAGCGCGGGGCCGCCGATCATCTCCGACAGGCCGTCGTAGCGGCCGCCGCCGCCCACCGCGGACTGCGAGCCGAGGCCGTCGTGGACGAACTCGAAGGTGGTGCGCGTGTAGTAGTCCAGGCCGCGCACCAGCCTGGGGTCGTCCTCGAAGCGGACGCCCTGCGCCTCCAGCAGGGAGCGGACCTCCTCGTGGTACGCCTTGCACGCGTCGCACAGGTAGTCGCGCAGCAGCGGGGCGCCGGTCAGCTGCTTCTGCACGTCGGGGCGCTTGTCGTCGAGCACGCGCAGCGGGTTGATCTCCGCCCGGCGCAGGGTGTCCTCGTCCAGGTCGAGGCCGCGCAGGAAATCCTGCAGGGCGGCCCGGTAGACGGGACGGCACTCCTTGTCGCCGAGGCTGTTGAGCAGGATGCGGAAGTCGCTCAGGCCCAGCGAGCGGTACGCCTGGTCGGCGAGGATGACCAGCTCGGCGTCCAGGGCCGGGTCCTCGGCGCCGATGGCCTCCGCGCCGACCTGGGAGAAGTGGCGGTAACGGCCCTTCTGCGGGCGCTCGTAGCGGTAGTAGGAGCCGGAGTACCAGAGCTTGACCGGGAGGTTGCCCGCCTTGTGCAGGCCGGCCTCCAGGGCGGCGCGCAGCACGGAGGCGGTGCCCTCGGGGCGCAGGGCGAGCCGGTCGCCGCCCTTGGTCTCGAAGGCGTACATCTCCTTGGTCACGATGTCGGTGGACTCGCCGACACCGCGGGCGAACAGCTCGACGTTCTCGAAGCCGGGGGTCTCCACGTAGCCGTAACCGGAGTTGCGCAGCGGGGCGGCGATGGCCTCGCGGACCGCCAGGAACTTCGCGGAGTCCGGCGGGATCAGGTCGTACGTGCCCTTGGGGGCCTTGAAGGTGCTCACGGAGTCTCTCGTCACATTCCTCGTCGGGGAGCCGGCGAGGCTCCCTGGCCGGCGGCCACCTGCCGCAGATAGGGGTTGGTGGCGCGCTCCTGGCCGATGGTCGTCTGGGGGCCGTGGCCGGACAGCACCACGGTCGAGTCGTCGAGCGGCAGGCACACGCGGGCCAGCGAGTCGAGCATGTCGGCCATGTCGCCGCCGGGCAGGTCGGTGCGTCCGATGGAGCCGGCGAACAGCAGATCCCCGGAGAAGAAGACCTGCGGGATGTCCGCGGCCGCGGGCATCCGGAACGTCACCGACCCCTTGGTATGGCCGGGCGCGTGCGCGACGGAGAACTCCAGGCCGGCCAGTTCCAGGCGCGCGCCGTCGGTCAGTTCCCTGACGTCGTCGGGCTCCCCCACGGTCAGCTCGCCCAGCAGCGGCATCCCGACGGACCGGCCGAGGGCCTTCTCGGGGTCGCTCATCATGTACCGGTCGGCGGGGTGGATCCAGGCGGGCACGTCGTGCGCGCCGCACACCGGGACCACGGAGGCCACATGGTCGATGTGGCCGTGGGTGAGGACGACGGCGACGGGCTTGAGCCGATGCTTCCTGAGCGCTTCCTCGACACCCGCGGCTGCCTGGTGGCCGGGGTCGATGATCACGCACTCCTCACCGGCGGCGGGGGCGACGAGGTAGCAGTTCGTCCCCCAGGCCCCGGCGGGGAACCCGGCAATGAGCACGATCGTCCTTCGTTTGTGTCGGTACGGGAGGGCATCGGGCGACTGCGCCCACGGTCAGAGCCTACCGGCGCTGCCGGATCCTCAGCGAACCCATATACGGTACGGGTCACACGCGGGCGGCCGGTTCATCGGGCACGCGCGTGCCGGACGGCATTTCCAGACGCATGAGGAGAGAACCCGGTGGTCAGCCAGGAGCAGCGGCGGCGTCAGCTCGCCCGGGAGAAGTTCTTGCGGCAGCAGCAGCGGCGCACCGCAGCACGGCGCAAGGCGCGCACGCGCAACTCCGTGATCGCGTCGGTGCTCGGCGTGGTGGTCATCGGCGGAGCGGCGCTGTGGACCACCGGGGCGCTCAAGAGCGACAGCGGCAAGAAGGACGACAAGGCCGCCGCGAGCCCGTCGGCCAAGAGCAAGGCGCCGGACCCGTGCGCGAAGCCGGCGGCGGGCTCGGTGAAGAAGCTGAGCTGGAAGAAGGAGCCGGCGATGACGATCGCCACGTCGGCGCAGTACACGATGAAGCTCGCCACGACGTGCGGTGACATAGACGTGGCGCTGAAGGCGGCGGCCGCGCCGCACACCGTGAACTCCTTCGACTTCCTGGCCGGTCAGGGCTTCTTCGACCACAGCAAGTGCCACCGGCTCACCACCAACGGCATCTACGTGCTGCAGTGCGGCGACCCGACGGGCACCGGCACCGGCGGGCCCGGCTACACGATCCCGGACGAGAACCTCAAGGACAAGAGCCTCAAGGGCAACGTGTATCCGGCGGGCACGGTGGCGATGGCCAACACCGGCCAGGCGCACACCGGCGGCAGCCAGTTCTTCCTGGTCTACCAGGACAGTCAGCTGCCGCCCAGCTACACCCCGTTCGGTACGATTTCCGCATCCGGGATGCAGGTGCTCAAGAAGATCGCGGCGGCGGGTGAGAACACGGGCGCCGGCGACGGGGCCCCCAACGCGACGGTCGTGATCAACAAGGCCGCGGTCACCAAGTCCTGAGTGTCCACTGCGCGATTTCGGTCGTGCTGGATGCGGACAGGGAACCCGCTGGTCGCCTATGTTGGCCGTGACGAAACTGTGGACGATGCCCGGGGGAGCTTCGAAGCCCCTTCGCAGGCATCATGTGGAGGAGGCGCTGTGAGCAGCGACCCGTGGGGCCGCGTCGACGAGACGGGGACCGTGTACGTGCGAACGGCCGACGGCGAGCAGGTCGTCGGTTCCTGGCAGGCCGGCTCCCCCGAGGAGGCGTTGGCCTACTTCGAACGCAAGTACGAGGGCCTGGTGGTCGAGATCGGCCTCCTCGAAAAGCGCGTGCGGACCACCGACCTGTCGGCGAAGGACGCCCAGGCCGCCATCGACCACCTTCGCGAACAGCTCGACGCGCACCACGCGGTCGGAGACCTGGCGGCGCTGCGCGCGAGGCTGGACAAGCTGGTCGAGTCCGTCGAGTCGCGGCGCGAGGAGCGCAAGGCCCAGCGCGCCCGGCAGGCCGACGAGGCCCGGCACTCCAAGGAGGCGCTGGTCACCGAGGCGGAGGAGCTGGCCCGCTCCGACCAGTGGCGGGCGGCCGGTGAGCGGCTGCGCGCGCTGGTGGACACCTGGAAGGGGCTGCCCCGCCTCGACCGCAAGTCCGACGACGAGCTGTGGCACCGCTTCTCGCACGCCCGGTCGGCGTTCTCCAAGCGGCGCAAGGCGCACTTCGCGCAGCTGGACGCGCAGCGCGAGGAGGCCCGCAGGACCAAGGAGCGGCTGGTCGGCGAGGCCGAGGCGCTGTCGGGCTCGACGGACTGGGGGGTCACGGCGGCCCGCTACCGCGAGCTGATGGCGGAGTGGAAGGCCGCGGGCCGCGCCCAGCGCGAGCACGAGGACGACCTGTGGAACCGCTTCCGCGGCGCCCAGGACGTGTTCTTCGCCGCCCGCGGCTCGGTCTTCGCCGAGCGGGACGCCGAGCAGTCGGAGAACCTGAAGCTCAAGGAGGAGCTGGCCGAGGAGGCCGAGAAGCTGCTGCCGGTCTCGGACCTGAAGGCCGCCCGGGCCGCCTTCCGCTCGATCAACGAGCGCTGGGAGGCCATCGGCCATGTGCCGCGCGACGCCCGCCCCCGGGTGGAGGGCCGCATGCACACGGTCGAGCGGGCCCTGCAGGAGGCCGAGGAGAGCGAGTGGCGCCGGACGAACCCGGAGGCACGCGCGCGTGCCGAGGGTCTGACCGGTCAGCTCCAGGCGGCCGTGGACAAGCTCCAGGGCCAGATCGAGCAGGCCCGCGCCCAGGGCAACACCGCCAGGGCCGACAAGCTCGCCCGCGAACTGGAGGGCCGCCAGGCACTCCTGGACCAGGCGCTCAAGGGCCTGCAGGAGTTCGGCGGCTAGGCGCAGGGCAAGAGCACCGCAGCCGGACGCCGGGAGGGCCCCGTACACGCCGTACGGGGCCCTCCCGGCGTTCTCTCGTGCGCCGCTAGGCCATGGTGCGCGCCGAGGCGCCGCTACGTCCGGTTGCGCGCCGAGGTGACCCGGTAGACGTCGTAGACGCCCTCCACGCCGCGCACCGCGCGCAGGACGTGGCCCAGGTGCTTGGGGTCGCCCATCTCGAAGGTGAAGCGAGAGGTGGCGACGCGGTCGCGGGAGGTCTGGACGGCCGCGGAGAGGATGTTGACATGCTGGTCGGACAGGACGCGGGTGACGTCCGAGAGCAGCCGGGAGCGGTCCAGGGCCTCGACCTGTATGGCGACCAGGAAGACCGAGGACTGGGTGGGCGCCCACTCGACGTCCAGGATGCGTTCGGGTTCGCGGGAGAGCGAGTCCACGTTGACGCAGTCGCTGCGGTGCACCGATACGCCGCTGCCGCGGGTGACGAACCCGATGATCGGGTCGCCGGGCACCGGCGTGCAGCAGCGGGCCAGCTTGACCCACACGTCGTCGACGCCCTTGACGACGACGCCCGGGTCCGCGCTGGAGCGGCGCTTGCGGCCGCGCCCGCGCGCGGGCGGCATGCTCTCGTCGATCTCCTCGGTGGCGGCCTCCTCGCCGCCGAGGGCCTGGACGAGCTTCTGCACGATGTTCTGCGCCGAGACATGCCCCTCGCCGATCGCCGCGTACAGCGCGGAGATGTCCGAGTAGCGCATCTCGTGGGCGAGGGTGACCAGGGAGTCGCCGGTCAGGATGCGCTGGATCGGCAGGTTCTGCTTGCGCATCGCGCGGACGATGGCGTCCTTGCCCTGCTCGATCGCCTCGTCGCGGCGCTCCTTGGAGAACCAGGCCCGGATCTTGTTGCGGGCACGCGGCGACTTGACGAAGCCGAGCCAGTCGCGTGAGGGCCCGGCGCCGGCCGCCTTGGAGGTGAAGACCTCCACCAGGTCGCCGTTGTCCAGGGTGGACTCCAGCGGCACCAGACGGCCGTTGACGCGGGCTCCTATGGTGCGGTGGCCGACCTCCGTGTGCACGGCGTACGCGAAGTCGACGGGGGTGGCGCCGGCCGGGAGCGCTATCACGTCGCCCTTGGGCGTGAAGACGAAGACCTCGTTGCGGGAGAGGTCGAAGCGCAGCGACTCCAGGAACTCGCCGGGGTCCTCGGTCTCCTTCTGCCAGTCCAGGAGCTGCCGCAGCCACGCCATGTCGTTGATGGCGTCCTTGTCCTTCGCGGACGACTTGGGCGCGTCGGTGCGGACCTTGGAGGCACCGGCGACGGCCTCCTGCTTGTACTTCCAGTGCGCGGCGATGCCGTACTCGGCGCGGCGGTGCATGTCGAAGGTGCGGATCTGGAGTTCGACCGGCTTGCCGTTGGGGCCGATGACCGTCGTGTGCAGCGACTGGTACATGTTGAACTTGGGCATCGCGATGTAGTCCTTGAACCGGCCGGGGACCGGGTTCCATCGCGCGTGCACGGTGCCGAGGGCGGCGTAGCAGTCGCGGACCGTGTCGACCAGGACGCGGATGCCCACCAGGTCGTAGATCTCCGCGAAGTCGCGGCCGCGGACGATCATCTTCTGGTAGACGCTGTAGTAGTGCTTGGGGCGGCCGGTGACGGTGGCCTTGATGCGGGCGGCGCGCAGGTCGGACTGGACCTCGTCGGTGACGACCGCCAGGTACTCGTCGCGCTTGGGGGCGCGCTCGGCGACCAGGCGGACGATCTCGTCGTACATCTTGGGGTAGAGGATCGCGAAGGCGAGGTCCTCCAGCTCCCACTTGATGGTGTTCATGCCCAGGCGGTGGGCGAGCGGCGCGTAGATCTCCAGGGTCTCGCGCGCCTTCTTCTCCTGCTTCTCGCGCTTGAGATAGCGCATGGTGCGCATGTTGTGCAGGCGGTCGGCGAGCTTGATGACCAGGACGCGCGGGTCCTTGGCCATGGCGACGACCATCTTGCGCACGGTCTCCGCCTGCGCGGCCTCACCGAACTTGACCTTGTCCAGCTTGGTGACGCCGTCCACGAGCAGCGCGACGACGTCGCCGAAGTCCCGGCGCAGGTCGTCCAGGCCGTACTCGGTGTCCTCGACGGTGTCGTGCAGCAGGCCCGCCATGAGCGTGGCCGGGTCCATGCCCAGCTCGGCGAGGATGGTGGTGACGGCGAGCGGATGCGTGATGTACGGGTCGCCGCTCTTGCGCTTCTGGCCGCGGTGCCAGCGCTCGGCGACCTGATAGGCGCGCTCGATCTGGCGCAGCGTGGCCGTCTCGATCTTCGGGTCGTTGCTGCGCACTATCCGCAGCAGCGGCTCGAGGACCGGGTTGTACGGGTTGGCGCGCTGCACGCCGAGGCGGGCGAGCCGGGCGCGGACGCGGTTGGAGGAGCCGGAGCGCGCGCCCTGGCCGGCGGCGGCGCGCACGGGTGCGGGTTTGGGACGCGAGGCCGCCGCGGGCTTCTCCACGGGCGCGGACGGGGCGTGCTCGACCGCCCCGCGGGTGTCGTTCTTCTCGTTCGACACGTTCGGCGCGGGTTTCGCCGCGGCTGCCGAGGCGGACTCGGGCTTGGCGGCGGTCAGTGGCTGGGCCTCGTCTGGCAAGAGGGCTCCTCGTGCGCGATCCGGGTCCCCGGTCAGGCTCCGGAGGTCCCATGGTAGCGATCCCGGGCCCCGGGATCGCCTCCAGCCCGATGAGCGGGCCGTACTCCGGAGAAAACACACAAGACGGGCACCGGATTCCTCCGGGCCCGTCCGTGCGGTGTACGGCGTGCGGTGCGGTGTGCGGTGTGCGGCCTGGGGTCAGACCTGGAGCAGCGCCTCCAGCGGGGCGCCGGCCAGGGCCGGTTCCAGCCGGGCGCGGCCGCCCAGGAAGCCCAGCTCCATCAGCACGGCCAGGCCCGCGACCTGGGCGCCCGCCCGGCGGATGAGCTGGAGGGACGCCTCGGCGGTGCCGCCGGTGGCCAGCACGTCGTCGACGACCAGGACCCGGTCGCCGGCGCTCAGGTCCTCCGCGTGGACCTCGATCTCCGCCGAGCCGTACTCCAGGTCGTACGCCTGGCTCAGGGTCGCTCCGGGGAGCTTGCCCGCCTTGCGGACGGGGATGAAGCCGAGGCCCGCGCGGACGGCGACCGGGGCACCGAGGATGAACCCGCGGGCCTCCAGGCCGACGATCTTCGTCGCGCCCTCGCGGGTGGCGATCTCCGCCAGCGTGCCGGTGAGGGCGGTGAAGGCCGCCGGGTCCGCCAGGAGCGGGGTGATGTCCTTGAACACCACGCCCGGCTCCGGGTGGTCGGCCACGTCGCGGATGCGGCTGAGCAGCAGCTCCTGGAGGCCGGTCATCGGCGCTTCCCGGAGGGGCGGCCCCGGCCGCGGCCGCGGGAGGCGGGCTGGTTGCGCGGGCCGACCACGGCGGGCGCGGCGTCCTCGGACTCGTCCTCGAACGGCCCGTCGTCCGCCGCGTCCACCGGCTCGCCCTGGGTCTGGGCCCGCTTGGCCAGGACGCGCTTCCTGAGCGCCTTCATCTGCGGCTCGCGTTCCTTGAGGTCGGCGACGAGCGGCGTGGCGATGAAGATCGAGGAGTACGCGCCGGCCGCGAGGCCGACGAACAGCGACAGCGAGATGTCGTTGAGCATGCCCGCGCCGAGCACGCCGCCGCCGATGAACAGCAGGCCCGCCACCGGCAGCAGCGCGACCACCGTGGTGTTGATGGACCGCATCAGCGTGCCGTTGATGGAGCGGTTGGCCAGGTCGCTGTAGGTCCAGCGGGTCTGCCGGGTGATGTCCCTCGTCTGCTCCTTGAGGCTGTCGAAGACGACGACCGTGTCGTAGAGCGAGTAACCGAGGATGGTCAGCAGGCCGATCACCGTGCCGGGCGTGACCTCGAAGCCGACGAGGGCGTAGATGCCGGTGGTGATCGTGATGTCGTGGATCAGGGCGACCAGCGCGGCCACGGCCATGCGCCACTCGAAGGCGATGGCCAGGTAGATCACGACCAGCACCATGAAGATCGCCAGGCCCTCCCAGGCCTTGTCGGCGATCTGCTCGCCCCAGCTGGGGCCGACCAGGTCGGCGTTGATCTGCTCCGCGTTGACCTTGAGGTCCTTGGCGAGCGTGGTCTTGATCTCATCGGACTTGTCGGTGTCGATGCCGGCGATCTGGATGCGCAGGCTGCCGTCACCGAGCTTCTGCACCACCGCGTCGTGGCCCGAGGCGTCCTTGGCGTACGTCTCGGCCTGGGCGACCGAGGCGCTCATGTGCTTGGGCGAGGTGAAGACCGCTCCGCCCTGGAACTCGATGCCCATGTTCAGGCCGCGCACCGCCAGGCCGAGGATGGCCGTGATGGTGATCAGGATCGAGATGCCGTACCAGATCTTGCGGTTCTTGACGAAGTCGTAGCCGACCTCGCCACGGTGCAGTCGGGCGCCGATGCTGCCGATCTTCGACATCGCTCACGCCTCCTTCGTGTCGACGGGGCGGGCGGGGCGGCGGGTACGGCGCAGCGGCGCCTTGGCACCCAGGGCCTTCGGGTCCAGGCCGGACCACTTGTGGCCGTTCGCGAAGAACTTCCTACGGGCCAGGATCGTCATCACCGGCTTGGTGAACAGGAAGACGACGACCACGTCGAGCAGGGTGGTCAGACCGAGGGTGAAGGCGAAGCCCTGAACCTTGCCGACGGTGACGATGAAGAGCACCGCGGCGGCCAGGAACGACACGAAGTCGGAGACCAGGATGGTGCGCCGGGCCCGGGGCCAGGCGCGCTCCACGGCCGGGCGCAGCGTGCGGCCCTCGCGGATCTCGTCCCTGATGCGTTCGAAGAACACGATGAACGAGTCCGCGGTGATGCCGATGGCCACGATCGCGCCGCACACGGCCGGCAGGTTCAGCGCGAAGCCGATGGCCGGGCCGAGCAGCGCCATGATCACGTAGGTGAGGACCGCGGAGACCAGCAGCGAGGGGATCGCGATGATCGACAGACCGCGGTAGAAGATCAGCAGGTAGACGACGACCAGGGCGAGGCCGATGGCGCCCGCGATCAGGCCGGCGTGCAGCTGGTCGCCGCCGAGCGCGGCGGTGACCGTGGTGACGCTGTCCTCCTTGAAGGTCAGCGGCAGGGCGCCGTAGGACAGCATGTTGGCGAGGTCCTGCGCCTCCTGCTGGCCGAAGTGACCGGTGATCTCCGCGTTGCCGCCGGTCAGCGCCTCGTTGACGTACGGGTCGGAGACGACGTTGCCGTCCAGGACGATGGCGAACTGGTTCTGCGGCTGCTGGTTCTTGGCCAGCGTGCCGGTGATGTCCGCGAACTTCTTGGCGCCCTTGGAGGTGAACTCCATGGTAACGGTCCAGCCCGAGCCGTTCTGGGTGTTGAAGACGGCCTGGGACTTCTTGACGTCGGTGCCGTCCACGGCGGCGGGGCCGAGGATGTACTTCTGCCACTGGTTCTGCGAGTTCTTGCCGCAGGCCAGGACCGGGTCGGTCGCCAGGGTGTTCTGGCCGATCGCGGTGCGGGTCTTCTCGTCGGTGCAGTCCAGCTTGGCGTACTGCGCCTGGAGCTTGGCGGTCGCGTCGCCGCCGCTCGCCGGCGGGGACGCGCTGGAGGACGCCTTCGGGCTGCCCGACGCCTTCGGGGTGGACGAGGCGCTCCCGGAGGGGGTGGCGTCGGCCTTGAGGCCGTCGGTGACGGCGCGGCCCTGCTTGGACGCGGTCGCCGTCGGGCTCGGGGAGCCGGAGGCGGCCTTGTCGCCGGTCTTGTCCGTGGCCTTGTCGCCGGGCTTGCCGGAGGCGCTGGAGGACGGTGTCGGCGACGGGCTGGCGGCGCCGGAGACGTCGGTGGCGAGGACCGGGCGGAAGTACAGCTTGGCGGTGGTGCCGACCTGCTTGCGGGCCTGCTCGGAGTTGGTGCCCTTGGGGATGTTGACGATGATGTTGCGATCGCCCTGGGTCTGGACCTCGGCCTCCGAGACACCCATGCCGTTGACACGGCGGTTCATGATGTCGACCGCGGTGTCCATGTTGGCCTTGTTGACCGCGGACTCGTGACCGCGCTCGGGGACCGCCCGCAGGGTGATGCTCGTACCGCCGGCCAGGTCGATGCCGAGGCGCGGGGTGGTGTGTCCGGAGGCGAACATGCCCCCGGTGAGCGCCACGATGGCGATCAGGATGAGGGCCAGCGAGCGCCATGGCTTGCTCTGAGCGCTGGCGCTCCGGCCCTTCTTGGGTGCTGCCACCTTCTCGTACTCCCTCTCGGGCCGCTCCGCGCCGGGTGGGCCCGGTGAGCGGCCATGACATGGTGTCGGGAATCCCCCGCGAAGTCGACACGTCCCAGGGCGCACGGATGGTGCCGCACGCCCTGGGTGATGGCTACTTCGACTCGGAGTCGCCTTCGGTCTTCTTCGGCGCGTCGTCCGGCTTCGCCTCGGCGGGGGCGTCGGCCGGCTCCTCGGCCGCGTCCTTCTTGCCGAGGTCGACCTTGTCGGCGGAGGCGTCGGCGGCGGGCTCGTCGGTCCCGGTGAGGGAGGAGGCGTCGTCGGGGACGAGGTCGGCGTCGGACTTCAGGTCGTGCTCGATGCCGTGGACGATGCGGTTGTACTCGTCGTCGGACAGCACGGTCGCGATCGAGTTCTTGGCGAAGAGCAGCTCCACGCCCGGCCCGGCGTCAAGGAGGACCGTGTCGTCGTTGACCTCCTTGACCGTCGCGTACATGCCGCCGATGGTGCGGATTCCGCTGCCGGGCTGCATCTGGTTCCGCATGGTGGCGGCCTGCTGCTGCTTGCGCTTGGCCGACCGGGTCATCAGGAACATGGCCCCGATGAGCACGATGAACGGGAGGATGGTCACGAGACTCACGGGTCGGAACTTCCTTCACACGACCGCGATGGGGAGCGGCCTGATGGTTGGGGGATTGCGTGCCGTCGGCAAGGGCGGCATCGGCGGAGTCTAAGGGAGTCCGCGCGCAGGGAACAACGCTCAGCATGGCACCTGGGTTCCTGCCCGGGTCAATGCCGGCCTCCTCACGCCCCGAACAGGCCCTGTTGTCCGTTTCCCCCGGTTGACGAGCGGGGCGGGGTGAGGCCGAGATGTTCCCAGGCCGCCGGTGTGGCCACCCGTCCGCGCGGGGTGCGGGCGAGCAGTCCCTCGCGCACGAGGAAGGGCTCGGCGACCTCCTCCACTGTCTCACGCTCCTCCCCCACCGCCACGGCGAGCGTGGACAGGCCGACGGGGCCGCCGCCGAACAGCTTCAGCAGGGCCTGCAGCACCGCCCGGTCCAGCCGGTCGAGGCCGCGGGCGTCGACCTCGTACACCGCGAGGGCCGCCGCGGCGATCTCGCGGGTGACGACGCCGTCCGCCTTGACCTGCGCGTAGTCGCGCACCCGGCGCAGCAGGCGGTTGGCGATGCGGGGCGTGCCGCGGGAGCGGCCGGCGATCTCGGCGGCGCCCTCGGTCTCGATCCCGACGTCGAGCAGGGCGGCCGAGCGGTGCACGACGCGCTCCAGCTCGGCCGGGCCGTAGAACTCCATGTGCGCGGTGAAGCCGAAGCGGTCGCGCAGCGGGGGCGGCAGCAGGCCCGCGCGGGTGGTGGCGCCGACCAGGGTGAAGGGGGGCAGCTCCAGCGGGATGGCGGTGGCGCCGGGGCCCTTGCCGACGATCACGTCGACGCGGAAGTCCTCCATCGCCATGTAGAGCATCTCCTCGGCGGGCCGCGACATGCGGTGGATCTCGTCGAGGAAGAGGACCTCGCCCTCCTGGAGCGAGGACAGGATGGCGGCGAGGTCGCCGGCGTGCTGGATGGCGGGGCCGGAGGTGATGCGGATGGGGGCGCCCATCTCGGCCGCGATGATCATCGAGAGGGTGGTCTTGCCGAGGCCGGGGGCGCCGGAGAGCAGGACGTGGTCGGCGGTGGCGCCGCGCGCGCGGGCGGCGCGCAGCACCAGGTCGAGCTGCTCGCGGACCTTCTCCTGGCCGATGAACTCGCCCAGGTCCTTGGGGCGCAGGGCGGCCTCGACGGCCTGGTCCTCACGGTCGGCGACAGAGCCCACCAGCCGCTCTGCGGCGGCGGGGTCGGTCGTCTCGTCCCAGTTCACTGCGGGTCTCCTCGCGGGGGTGGCGCCGGTGCGTCAGCGGGCTCGGTTCAGGGTCTGCAGGGCGGCCTTGAGCAGCTGCCCGACCTGGGGCGCGCCGCCGGCGGCCTCGGCCTGCGGCGTCACCGCGGTGACGGCCTCGTCGGCCTCGCGGGTGGCGTAGCCCAGGCCGATGAGCGCGGCGTGCAGCTGGTCGCGCCAGCCCTGGGTGACCGGTGCGCCGACGGCGGGCGCGCCGAGCGGTTCGCCGAGCCGGTCCTTCAGTTCGATGAGCAGCTTCTGGGCGCCCTTCTTGCCGATGCCGGGGACGGCGGTGAGCGCCTTCTCGTCGCCGGTGGCGACCGCGCGGCGCAGTGCGTCGGGGCTGTGCACGGCGAGCATGGCCTGGGCCAGGCGCGGTCCGACGCCGCTGGCGGTCTGCAGCAGCTCGAAGGTCTGGCGTTCGTCGTCGTCCGCGAAGCCGTACAGGGTCAGGGAGTCCTCGCGGACGACCAGGGAGGTGTGCACCTTGGCGGCCTGGCCGACGCGCAGCGTCGACAGTGTGTTCGGAGCGCACTGGAGGGCCATGCCGACGCCGCCGACCTCGATCACCGCGGTGTCGGGGGCGAGGGCGGCGACCGTGCCGCTGACGAAGGCGATCATGCCGTACGGCCTTTCGGTGTCGTCGGGGCTCCGGCCGGTGTCACCGGGGCCTTGGCCGTGTGCCGGGCGACGGCCTGCTGGAGCCGGTTCTGCGCGGGGGCGCGCCAGATGTGGCAGATGGCGAGGGCGAGGGCGTCGGCCGCGTCGGCGGGCCTGGGGGGCGCGGCGAGCCGCAGCAGGCGGGTGACCATGGCGCCCACCTGGGCCTTGTCGGCGCGGCCGCTGCCGGTGACGGCGGCCTTGACCTCGCTGGGGGTGTGCAGGGCGACGGGGATGCCGCGGCGGGAGGCGCACAGGATGGCGACGGCGCTGGCCTGGGCGGTGCCCATGACCGTGCGCACATTGTGCTGGCTGAAGACGCGCTCCACCGCGACGAACTCCGGGCGGTGCTCGTCCAGCCACTGCTCGATGCCCTGTTCGACGGCGACCAGGCGGTGCCCGAGGTCGGCGTCGGCGGGGGTGCGCACGACACCGACGCCGATCATGGTCAGCGGCCGGCCCGCGACGCCCTCCACGACGCCGACCCCGCAGCGGGTCAGCCCCGGGTCCACCCCCAGTACGCGCACGCGCCTTCCCTTCGATCGCCTGTCCGTGCAGGCTATCGGGTGCCACTGACAACGGCGGCGGGCCGGGGGACGTGTCCCTCCGGCCCGCCGCGGTCGCCGTGCGTGCGCGATGTCAGGCGTCGACCTTCTCCATGACCTCGTCGCTGACGTCGAAGTTGGCGAAGACGTTCTGCACGTCGTCGCTGTCCTCCAGGGCGTCGATCAGCTTGAAGATCTTCTTGGCGCCCTCCTCGTCCAGCTCGACCTGCATGGTCGGGACGAAGTTGGCGTCGGCGGAGTCGTAGTCGATGCCGGCGTCCTGGAGGGCGGTGCGGACCGCGACCAGGTCGGTGGCCTCGCTGATGACCTCGAAGGTCTCACCGAGGTCGTTGACCTCCTCGGCACCGGCGTCCAGGACGGCGCCCAGGACGTCGTCCTCGGTCAGCTCGCCCTTGGGGACGATCACCACGCCCTTGCGGTTGAACAGGTACGACACCGAGCCGGGGTCGGCCATGGAGCCGCCGTTGCGGGTCATGGCGACGCGGACGTCGGAGGCGGCGCGGTTGCGGTTGTCGGTGAGGCACTCGATGAGCACCGCGACGCCGTTCGGCCCGTAGCCCTCGTACATGATCGTCTCGTAGTCGGCGCCGCCGGCTTCGAGACCGCCGCCGCGCTTGACGGCCGAGTCGATGTTCTTGTTGGGCACCGACTGCTTCTTCGCCTTCTGCACGGCGTCGTACAGCGTCGGGTTGCCCTCCAGGTCGACGCCGCCCATACGCGCCGCGACCTCGATGTTCTTGATCAGCTTCGCGAAGAGCTTGCCACGCTTGGCGTCGATGACGGCCTTCTTGTGCTTCGTCGTAGCCCATTTAGAGTGGCCGGACATCTGCCTGTCTCCTTCGCGTAAACCATCCTGTACGAACGCTCCCGGGCCTGGGGCAGCCGGGAGGTACCCCCGCAGATCCTACAAGGACTCCGCCGCCCGTATCGCGCGCACCATGTCGACGAACAGGGCGTGCACACGGTGGTCGCCCGTCAGTTCCGGGTGGAACGACGTGGCCAGCGCGTTGCCCTGGCGGACCGCGACGATGTGGCCGTCGTGCTCGGCGAGCACCTCGGCCCCGGCGCCGACGGACTCGACCCAGGGGGCGCGGATGAACACACCCTCCACAGGGTCGCCCTCGACGCCGCGGACGTCCACGGAAGCCTCGAAGGACTCGTTCTGCCGGCCGAAGGCGTTGCGGCGCACGATCATGTCGATGCCGCCGACGGTCTCCTGGCCCGAGCGCGGGTCGAGGATCTTGTCGGCGAGCATGATCATGCCGGCGCAGGTGCCGTAGACGGGCATGCCGTCGCGCACCCGCGCGCGCAGGGGGTCCATCACGCCGAAGAGGACGGCGAGCTTGGAGATGGTGGTGGACTCGCCGCCGGGCAGGACCAGGCCGTCCACCTCGGCGAGTTCTTCGGGGCGCCGGACCGGCCTGGCCACGGCGTCGGCCGCGGCCAGGGCGATGAGGTGCTCCCGTACGTCGCCCTGGAGGGCCAGGACGCCGATGACAGGTGCTTCGCTGCTCATGGAGTGGTTACCAGCCGCGGTTGGCGTAGCGCTCGGTCTCGGGGAGGGTGTCGCAGTTGATGCCGACCATGGCCTCACCGAGGTTGCGGGACGCGTCCGCGATGATCTTCGGGTCGTCGTAGAAGGTGGTGGCCTTGACGATGGCGGCGGCGCGCTTGGCCGGGTCGCCGGACTTGAAGATGCCGGAGCCGACGAAGACGCCCTCGGCGCCGAGCTGGCGCATCAGCGCGGCGTCGGCCGGGGTGGCCACCCCGCCGGCGGAGAACAGCACGACCGGGAGCTTGCCCAGCTCGGCGACCTCGCGGACCAGCTCGTAGGGGGCGCGCAGCTCCTTGGCGGCGGCGTACAGCTCGTTGTTGTCGAAGCCGCGCAGCCTGGCGATCTCGTTCTTGATCTGGCGCAGGTGGCGGACGGCCTCGACGACGTTGCCGGTGCCGGCCTCGCCCTTGGAGCGGATCATCGCGGCGCCCTCGGCGATGCGGCGCAGGGCCTCACCGAGGTTGGTGGCGCCGCACACGAAGGGGGTGGTGAAGGCCCACTTGTCGGAGTGGTTGACCTCGTCGGCCGGGGTGAGGACCTCGGACTCGTCGATGTAGTCCACGCCGAGCGACTGCAGGACCTGGGCCTCGACGAAGTGGCCGATGCGGGACTTGGCCATGACGGGGATCGAGACGGCGTCGATGATGCCCTCGATCATGTCCGGGTCGGACATGCGGGCCACGCCGCCGTCCTTGCGGATGTCGGCCGGGACCCGCTCCAGGGCCATGACGGCGACGGCGCCCGCGTCCTCGGCGATCTTCGCCTGCTCCGGCGTGACGACGTCCATGATCACGCCGCCCTTGAGCTGCTCGGCCATGCCGCGCTTCACGCGGGCGGTGCCGGTCTCGGGGGTCTGGGCGGAGTCGGGAAGCGTGGTGGACACGGGTGACCTCACTCGGGGTGAAAAGAGGGGGTTGGTGCATCCCCGAGGAAACGCGAGTGGACCAGTCCACGGCAAGGGCCAATGGAAAGCGGGTGGATCCTTTTCGGCCCGGTCCGGTTCCGCGCGTGGGGGTTCGACGGCCGCGCACCTGCCGCGCGTCGGGTCCCGACGCCCGACCACCTGCCGCGCGGCGGCTACGCCACCCGTTCGACCAGGGCCGCCGGCGGCTCGTCGTCCATCTCGAAGGCCAGCGGGAACGGGGCGTGCCCGGCCAGCCGGAACCAGCGGACCTTGCGGTGTTCGCGCAGCCTGCGGGCCGCGCCCACGGCGTCGTTGTGGAAGCGGCGGGCCATGGGCACTCTGCGCACGGCCTCCGCCAGCTCGTGCGCCGCCTCCTCCCCGCCGGGGGCCTCGCGGACCGCCTCCACCTGCTGCGCCTCGGCGAACACGGCCCGCAGCGCCTGGCTCAGTTCGCTCTCGGCGACCTCGCGCTGGTCCTCCTCGGACTGCCGGGCGGCGTGCGCGGCCTCGTAGAGCACGATCGAGGCGGCCGGGTCGAGCACCCCGGAGGTGGCCAGTTCCTGGGCCACGGAGGCGCGGCGCAGCAACTGCGCGTCGAGCGCGGCACGGGCGGCGTCGATCCGGGCGTGCAGCCGGTCGAGGCGTCCCGCCGTCCAGCTCAGGTACAGCCCGATGACGACGAGCGCGACGAGGATCCAGATGAGCGTTGCGGTCACGGGCGGCAAGGCTACCGGGGCGGGGCGGGGGTCCTGGAGGACAGCCGGGTCGGACCGCTGCCGGCGGTGCCCCGGGGGACGGTGGGGTTGGGTGATCGGTACTGGTGGAAGGTGCCGGCGCCTGGTCCCGGCGGCCGGTGCCGCCACAGGTGGCGGCGGTCGCCCGGACGGGAGCCGCCGGTGTCCGGGCGACCCACACCGCCCGAGCCCCGGGCCCCCAGCCTGCCCCGCTAGGAACTTGCGGCTGGCCCCCGCCCGCCCCCCGCCCCCCGTCAGTCCCGGGCCAGCCCCAGCCGGGCCCGCAGGCCCGTCGCGCGGTCGTCCGCCGCCACCGCCGCGGCGCCCGCGGTGACCGTCTCGTAGACGGAGAGGATGTCCGCGCCGACGGTGGACCAGTCGAAGCGGCGGACGTGGGCGCTGCCGCGCTCGCGCAGTTCGGCGCGGCGTTCGGGGTCGGCTAGCAGGCGTACGGCGGCGTCGGCGAGGGCGTCGGCGTCCTCGTTGGCGAAGAGTTCGCCGGCCTTGCCCTGGTCGAGGACCTGGGCGAAGGCGTCCAGGTCGGAGGCGAGGACCGGGGCGCCCGCGGACATCGCCTCGACCAGGATGATGCCGAAGCTCTCGCCGCCGGTGTTGGGCGCGACGTAGAGGTCGACGCTGCGCAGGAAGCGGGCCTTGTCCTCGTCGCTGACCATGCCGAGGAACTCCACGCGCGGGCGCAGTTCCCTCGGCAGCGAGCGCACGGCCTCCTCCTCGTCGCCGCGGCCGGCCACCAGGAGCCGGGTCCGCGGGCGGGCGGCGAGGATCTTCGGCAGGGCCCGCATCAGCACGGGCAGGCCCTTGCGGGGCTCGTCGATGCGCCCTATGAAGCCGATCGTGTCGCCCTGCCACTCGGGGCGCGGCTCGGCCCGGGCGAAGAAGTCGACGTCGACGCCGTTGGGGATGACCACCGCGTCGCCGCCCAGGTGCTCGACGAGGGTGCGCCGGGCGTACTCGCTCACCGCGATCCGGGCGCTGATCTTCTCCAGGGCCGCCTGGAGGATGGCGTACGCGGCGACCATCGCGCGCGAGCGCGGGTTGGAGGTGTGGAAGGTGGCGACGATCGGACCCTGCGCCGCCCAGCAGGTGAGCAGGCCCAGCGACGGCGAGGTCGGCTCGTGGATGTGGATCACGTCGAAGCGGCCCTCGTGCAGCCAGCGCCGCACCCGGGCCGCGGACAGGAAGCCGAAGTTCAGCCGGGCCACCGAGCCGTTGTAGGGCACCGGGACCGCGCGGCCGGCCGAGACGACGTACGGCGGCAGCGGGGTGTCGTCGTCGGCGGGGGCGAGGACCGACACCTCGTGGCCGAGGCGGATGAAGTACTCCGCCAGGTCGCGGATGTGGAACTGGACGCCGCCGGGGACGTCCCAGGAGTACGGGCAGACGATGCCGATCCTCACGCGCGCTCCCCGTCGCCCGCCGGGCGGGGTTCCAGGTCGGCGAGCCACAGCCGCTGGAGCATGTGCCAGTCCTCCGGGTGGTCGGCGATCCCCGAGGCGAAGGCGTCGGCCAGCGCCTGGGTCATGACGGACGTCTTCTCCGCCCGCGTACCCGACTCGGGTACGTCCACCGGGGGGTGGACGCGGCCCTGCATGACGGGCGAGTCGTCGTACCAGAGGGTGACGGGCAGCAGCAGGGCCCCGGTCTGCTGGGCCAGGAGGGCGGGGCCGGCCGGCATGCGGGCGCTCTCGCCGAAGAAGGCCACCTCCACGCCGGAGGCGGACAGGTCCCGGTCGGCGACCAGGCAGACCAGGCCGCCGGCGCGCAGCCGCCGGGCCAGCGCGCCGAACGCGGAGCCGCCGCTGTGCGGCAGCACCTCCATGCCCAGGCCCTCGCGGTAGGCGACGAAGCGGTCGTAGAGCGTCTCGGGCTTGAGGCGTTCGGCGACCGTGGTGAACGGGGTGTTCAGCTCGGTGGTGACCCAGGCGCCCGCCAGGTCCCAGTTGGCCAGGTGCGGCAGGGCCAGGATGACGCCCCGGCCGGAGGCCAGGCCGTCGGTGAGGTGGTGCACGTCCTTGGGGGCGAAGCCGGTACGGACCCGCTCGGGGCTCCAGGCGGGCAGCCGGAAGGACTCCATCCAGTAGCGCAGGTAGGACCGCATGCCCGCGCGGGAGAGTTCCGCCAGCCGCTCGGGGGTCGCGTCGGGCACCACGCGCGCGTAGTTGCCCTCCAGCCGCAGCACGCCCTTGCCGCGCCGTTTCCAGGCGAGGTCGGCGACGGTGCGGCCGAGCCGTACGGCGGCCGGCTCGGGGAGCTTCTTGACGGTGCTCCAGCCCAGGCCGTAGAGGGTGTCGGTGAGACGCTCCGCGGCGCTCATGCCGACGCCCCGCTCCCCTGGTTCTCCTGGCGGGCCGCCTCGGCGTCCGCCTCGGCCGACTCGCGGCGGACGGTGACGACCCGCTGGACCAGCGTGACCAGGCTGCCGGCGGCGACGATCCACAGCGCGACGGGCAGCAGGTACTGGATGCCGGGCACACCGAACTTGTGCAGGCCCGCGAAACCGGCCGCGACCAGCGAGATCACCAGCCGCTCGGCCCGCTCGACCAGCCCGTTGACGGCGACCGGCAGCCCGATCGCCTCGCCGCGCGCCTTGGTGTACGACACCACCTGGCCGCTGGCCAGGCAGAAGATCGACACCGCGCACAGCATGTTGTCGTCGCCGCTGCCCGCGTACCAGAGCGCGAAGCCGCCGAAGATCGCGCCGTCGGCGACCCGGTCCAGGGTGGAGTCCAGGAAGGCGCCCCAGCGGCTGGAGCGGCCCAGCTGGCGGGCCATGTTGCCGTCGACGAGGTCGGAGAACACGAACAGCGTGATCACGACCGTGCCCCAGAAGAACTCGCCCCGGGGGTAGAAGACCAGCGCGCCCGCCACCACTCCGGCGGTGCCCAGGAGCGTGACCGTGTCGGGGCTCACGCCCCGGCGGATGAGAAACGCGGCGAACGGTGTGAGGACACGCGTGAAGAATGCACGCGCGTACTTGTTCAGCATGGCCTTCCCGAGGGTCGGTGTCGCCGGGCGGCCCCTGCTGGCCACCGGCTGGCCCATCGTAGTCACGCGCGCGCGTGCGTGACGTCCGGGCACCCGAGGGGCCCGTCCGGGACCGGCTCCCCGGGGTGCGGGCAGCGGCGGCGGACCGGGATCGGGTCGTTCGTATGGACGCGGCATGGAGGGAGTGCAAAGCTCGAATGACCGCGGGCGTCGCAGGAGCCGCCAGTGACGCGGCGCCGCGTGTCCGCGCCCACAGTGACCTCACCGTCAACGGGAGGCAGGATCATGGGCGACAAGGCGCACACACATCCCGGAGCCGCCGGCAGGGCAGTGGCGGCCGACCGTCCCGCGTCCATACGGAACGTGGTGCTGGTCGGCCACTCCGGATCGGGAAAGACGACCTTGGTGGAGGCTCTCGCGCAGACGGCGGGGGCGGTGAACCGGGCGGGCCGCGTCGAGGACGGCGGCTGTGTCTCGGACTACGACGAGATCGAACGCCGCCAGCAGCGCTCGGTCCAGCTCTCCCTGGTGCCCGTCGACTGGGACGGCATCAAGATCAACCTGCTGGACACCCCCGGCTACGCGGACTTCGTCGGGGAGCTGCGGGCCGGCCTGCGGGCCGCCGACGCGGCCCTGTTCGTGGTCTCGGCCGCCGACGGCGTGGACGGCTCGACCCGCATGGTGTGGGAGGAGTGCGCGGCCGTCGGCATGCCCCGGGCCATCGTGATCACGCATCTGGAGTCGGCCCGCTCCGACTTCGAGGAGATGACCCGGGTGTGCGCCGAGGCGTTCGGCGCCGACGACCCCGACGCCGTGCTGCCCCTGTACCTGCCGCTGCACGGCCCCGCGGGCCCCGACGGGCACGCGCCCGTGACCGGCCTGGTCGGCCTGCTGACGCAGAAGCTGTTCGACTACGCGTCCGGGGAGCGCAAGGAGTCCGAGCCGGGCGGGGACGAGCTGCCGCGGATGGACGAGGCGCGCGGCCGGCTCATCGAGGGGATCATCTCCGAGAGCGAGGACGAGACCCTCATGGACCGCTATCTCGGCGGTGAACCGGTCGACGTGGACACCCTGATCAAGGATCTGGAACGGGCCGTGGCCCGCGGGGTGTTCTTCCCGGTGCTGGCCGCCGCCCCCGCCGTCGAGGGCGCCCGGCAGGGCATCGGCACGGTGGAGCTGCTCGAACTGGTCACCCGCGGCTTCCCGACCCCGCTGGAGCGCGCGGCGCCCGCCGTCACCACGGTGGACGGCAGGCCGCGCGAGCTGGCCCCGTGCGACCCGGCCGGGCCGCTGGCCGCCGAGGTCGTCAAGACCGCCTCCGACCCCTACGTCGGCCGGGTCTCCCTGGTCCGCGTCTTCTCCGGCACCCTGCGCCCCGAGCAGACGGTGCACGTCTCCGGGCACGGTCTCGCCGACCGGGGCCACGAGGACCACGACGTCGACGAGCGGATCGGCGCGCTGGCCACACCCTTCGGCAAGCAGCAGCGCCCGGTGACGCACGCGGTCGCCGGCGATCTGGTGTGCGTGGCGAAGCTGGGCCGGGCCGAGACCGGCGACACCCTCTCCGCCAAGGACGACCCGCTGCTGATGGCGCCGTGGGAGATGCCCGACCCGCTGCTGCCGCTCGCCATCCAGGCACACAGCAAGGCCGACGAGGACAAGCTCTCCCAGGGGCTGGCCCGGCTGGTCGCCGAGGACCCGACGATGCGCCTGGAGCAGAACCAGGACACCCATCAGGTGGTGCTGTGGTGCCTGGGCGAGGCCCACGCCGACGTGGCCCTGGAGCGGCTGCGCAGCCGCTACGGCGTCCAGGTCGACGTCGTAGCGCACCGGGTGGCCCTGCGGGAGACGTTCGCGAACAAGGCGGCGGGCCGGGGCCGGCACGTCAAGCAGTCCGGCGGGCACGGGCAGTACGCCATCTGCGAGATCGAGGTGGAACCGCTGCCGGGCGGCTCGGGCATCGAGTTCGTCGACAAGGTGGTGGGCGGGGCCGTGCCCCGGCAGTTCATCCCGTCGGTGGAGAAGGGCGTACGGGCCCAGGCCGCCAGGGGGGTCGCCTCCGGCCACCCGCTGATCGACGTCCGCGTCACGCTCCTGGACGGCAAGGCGCACTCGGTGGACTCCTCCGACGCCGCCTTCCAGACCGCGGGCGCGCTGGCGCTGCGGGAGGCGGCCGCCGAGGCGCGGATCCATCTCCTGGAACCGGTGGCCGAGGTGAGCGTCCTGGTCGGCGACGACTACGTGGGCGCCGTGATGAGCGACCTGTCCGGGCGGCGCGGCCGGGTGCTGGGCACCGAGCAGGTGGGCGAGGGGCGCACGCTCGTACGGGCCGAGGTGCCCGAGATCGAGATCGGCCGCTACGCCATCGACCTGCGGTCCCTGTCGCACGGCACGGCCCGCTTCGACCGCCGCTACGTGCGGCACGAACCGATGCCGCCGCAGGTCGCCGACCGGCTCCGGCAGCAGGAGCGCGAAGCGTCCTGACCGGCGCGCCGGGCGCACGACGGGGCGCGGGGCGCGCTCGGTGGCAGGGCTCCGCGCCCCGAAGAGGCGGGCGGCTTCGGCCGTCCGCCTCCGCGCGCCGGTGGGTGCGGATACGCTGATGACCTGATCAACAGGTGTGCGGGGCAGGGAAGTCGGGAAGGCCGCAGGTGCACGGACGGCGGCAGTGGGGGCGGCGGTGACGGACGGATTCGATTTCAGTCCAGGGGCTCAGGTGCCCCTGTCGGGCACGGCGGGCCAGACGGCGGCGACCTACGCGCTGGCCGCGGCCGCGTACCGGGACGACGAAGTGGTCAAGATCAAGGAAGCCGACAACGAGTGGCACCAGTCCACCGTGACGGCCCCGCGGCCGTGGGCGAGGATCCTCCGCCCGGTCCTCGGCGAGGCGTTCTCCCGCGCGGTGATCGACCGCATGCTCGGCGCCGGGCGCAAACCGCTCATCCAGTCCTTCGGCATCGAGCCCCAGGTCGTCGTGGAGCACTGCCTGGCGGCCCACCGCATCCGCCGGGAGCGCGACAACTGGCTCAGCGCGGTGACGGTGCTGTGCGGCGTGCTCTTCCTGCCCGGCTTCGTGGTGTGGCTGATGGTGTTCACCCTGCGCACCACCATGTCCCGGCGCGAGGACCGGCGGGCCGGCGCCCTGGCCACCACCCTGCTCGTCGCCATGGGCGCGCTCGCCGTGCTGTTCCTCGTCAAGATGCCCTTCCACGGCTTCTGGGCGTGGTACGCGCGCGCCGCGGTCGTGATGCCGGTGGTCGGCTGGTTCTGGGCCAAGCAGATCTGCGAGCGCACCGCCCGTGATCTCAGGGAGCGCTGGGCGGGCCTGCTCTCCGGCGGCGGACTGGTCGGCGCGAAGATCCCCGAGGCGGTGCCCGGCAACCCCGGCGACGCCGCCGAGCAGGTCCGCAAGGAACTCGCCCGGCTGGGCGCCGAGCAGCGGTCCAACTCCGTCTTCTACGCCGGCCCCAAGGGCATACTCGGCATGGGCACCCGCTGGGGCAGCTGGCAGCTGGCCGAGAACCTCGCATCGGCCGAGCCCGGAAAGGACTTCCACCCGTTCCGCAGCTGGGACGTGATCACCGCCATCCAGGGCGGCCTGGCCATGCTGGAGCGCACCCCCATCAACACCGGCGGCTTCCCCAAGCCGTCCATCACGCACTGGATCGTCACGCCCATCGGGGAGAACGCCAAGGAGGTCTCCCGGCCGGGCGGCTCGGACGTGGAGGCGTACACCGTGCGCACCCACGCCGTCCAGGACATCTGCAACAAGCAGCAGTTCGGCGGCGGCGACCGGCACTACCTCGGGGTGCAGTGGACCCTGTGGGACGGCCATCTGGTGATCACCATGCTCATCACCGTCACCGTGCTGCACGACACCCTGCGCATCGAGGTCACCGGCCACGCCCTCGGCCCGGTCAACCCGCTGTTCAACCAGAAGCCCGCCGCCAAGGAGAAGGAAGTGGCGAAGGCGGTCCGGTTCTGGGAGACCCGCAAGGTGAAGCTGCCCCTGATCGACGCCGACGAGGTGGTGCGGCTCGCCGCCCGCGCCCCCCTGACCTCCTACCCGCCGGTGCTGAACTGGCTCGGCGGCAAGCTGATCCTGCCCGAGCCGTTCGGCCTGCGGCACGCCTGGGCCGACCAGCCCTGGCGGCACCGCTTCATGGCCGACGACGCGCTGCGCGCCGCCACGCCGGTGCTGCGGGTGGTGCACGCGGCGGCGCTCAAGACGCTCAAGGAGAACGGCGTGGACGTCGAGAAGTTCGGCACCCGCTCCTCGATCCTCAGCGGCATGGTCCAGGACGCGTCGCCCAGGAAGGCCGACCTGTACGACGCGTAACCGGCACCGGGCGGGCCCGCGCTACGCGGGCCACGCCTCCGCCAGCATCTTCCTGGTGTCCGCGAGCAGCTGCGGCAGAACCCGGGTGTGGCCGACCACCGGCATGAAGTTCGTGTCGCCGCCCCAGCGGGGCACGATGTGCTGGTGCAGGTGGGCGGCGATGCCCGCGCCCGCCACCGAGCCCTGGTTCATGCCGATGTTGAAGCCCTGCGCGCCGGAGGCGGCGCGCAGCGCCCGCATCGCCTGCTTGGTCAGCTCCCCCAGCTCGGCGGTCTCCGCCACGGTGAGGTCCGTGTAGTCGGCCACGTGCCGGTAGGGCACGGTCATCAGGTGGCCGCCGTTGTACGGGTACAGGTTGAGCACCGCGTACACCTGCTCGCCCCGTTTGACGATCAGGCCGTCCTCGTCGGACTTGGCCGGAATGGCACAGAAGGGGCAGCCGTCGCCGGCCCCCGGACCGGTCGGCTTGTTCTCGCCCTGGATGTAGGCCATCCGGTGGGGCGTCCACAGGCGCTGGAACGCGTCCTGCGTCCCCACTCCGATCTGCTGCTCCGGCTCACTCGTCATGCAAGGCAGCATATGGCTTCGGCCGTTCGCGGCGTGTCGGCGGGGCACCGCGAGCGGGGGAACCGGCCAAGCTGGGCCGGTGGACGACGACAGCCCCGTGACCCGCTGGGAGCGGCGGGTGGACACCCCGCTCGCGGTGGCGTCCCTGCTCTACCTCGCCTCCTACGCGATGCTGGTCCTCGGCGAGGACCTGCCCCGGCCCACCCCCGACGCGTGCCGGGCGGTGCTGGTCGGCAGCTGGGCGGTGTTCGTCGTCGACTACGCGGTGCGCCGGCGCCTGAGCGGCCTGGGCGCGGACTTCCCGCGCCGGCACTGGCTGGACACGGTGGTGATGCTGCTGCCGCTGCTGCGGCCGGTGCGGATCGTCCGGGTCTACGACGCCGTCCAGCGCCGCCACGGGGAGCCCCGCTGGCCGCTCCAGGCCCGGGTGATGGTGTACGCGGGCCTGTCGGCGGCCCTGCTCGGTTTCGCCGCGTCGCTGTCCGTGTAC
This sequence comes from Streptomyces sp. NPDC047017, assembly GCF_040644175.1. NCBI lineage: Bacteria > Bacillati > Actinomycetota > Actinomycetes > Kitasatosporales > Streptomycetaceae > Streptomyces > Streptomyces sp. NPDC047017. Next base: position 156,540 of record NZ_JBEYVW010000016.1, read on the forward strand.
CGCTTCGAGCACCGGGCCCCGCACGCCACGATCCGCACCTTCGGCGACTCGGTGTGGTGGGCGTGCTCCACGCTGGCCACGGTGGGCTACGGCGACGTGGCGCCGGTGACGGTACCGGGCCGGGTGATCGCGGTCGCCCTGATGGGCTGCGGCCTGGCGCTGCTCGGCGCGGTGACGGGGTCGTTCTCGTCCTGGCTGATGCAGCGGTTCGCACAGTCCGGACATGCGGGCGGGCCCCCGGAGAGCTGAGCTTTCCGGGGGCCCGAAACCCCCCGCAGCGGCGGGGAGCGTGGCGCCTTGTGCCTCTGGGCCTTCCTGATCCTGGGGCCATCCCCGCGTCAGCGGGGAAACGACTACACCTGAACGCGACGCTCCACCACATCAACGAGCTTGGCGAGCGCCTCGTCACGGGGGATGCCGTTCTCCTGCGAACCGTCCCGGTAGCGGAAGGACACCGTGCCCGCACTCATGTCGTCGTCCCCGACGATGATCATGAAAGGTACCTTCTGCTTCTGCGCCGTTCTGATCTTCTTCTGCATCCGGTCCGACGAGGAGTCGACCTCGACCCGCAGGCCCTTCTTCCTGGCCTCCGCCGCGAAGCCCTCCAGGTACTCCACATGTGCGTCACCCACCGGAATACCGACCGCCTGCACCGGCGCCAGCCACGCCGGGAACGCGCCCGCGTAGTGCTCCAGGAGGACGGCGAAGAAGCGCTCGATGGAGCCGAACAGCGCGCGGTGGATCATGACCGGGCGCTGCTTGGAGCCGTCGGCCGCCGTGTACTCCAGGTTGAAGCGCTCCGGCAGGTTGAAGTCCAGCTGGACCGTGGACATCTGCCAGGTGCGGCCGATCGCGTCCTTGACCTGGACGGAGATCTTCGGCCCGTAGAACGCGGCGCCGCCCGGGTCCGGGACCAGCTCCAGGCCCTGCTTCTCACCGACCTGGCGCAGGGTCTCGGTGGCCTCCTCCCACACCTCGTCGGAGCCGACGAACTTGGTCTCGTCCTTGGTGGACAGCTCCAGGTAGAAGTCGGTCAGACCGTAGTCGCGCAGCAGGTTCAGCACGAAGGTGAGCGTCTTGTCGAGCTCCTCGGCCATCTGCTCGCGGGTGCAGTAGATGTGCGCGTCGTCCTGGGTGAAGCCGCGCGAGCGGGTCAGGCCGTGCACCACGCCCGACTTCTCGTACCGGTACACGGTTCCGAACTCGAACAGGCGCAGCGGCAGTTCACGGTAGGACCGGCCGCGCGCGTCGAAGATCAGGTTGTGCATCGGGCAGTTCATGGGCTTGAGGTAGTAGTCCACGCCCTCGTCGAGTTGCATGGGCGGGTACATGCCGTCGGCGTACCAGTCCAGGTGGCCCGAGGTCTCGAAGAGCTTCCCCTTGGTCGCGTGCGGGGTGTAGACGAACTCGTAGCCCTCCTCCTCGTGGCGGCGGCGCGAGTAGTCCTCCATGACCCGGCGGACGGTGCCGCCCTTGGGGTGGAAGACGGCCAGGCCGGAGCCGATCTGGTCGGAGATCGAGAACAGGTCCAGCTCGTTGCCCAGCTTGCGGTGGTCGCGCTTCTCGGCCTCGGCGAGGAAGTCGAGGTGCTGCTTCAGCTCGTCCTTGGACGGCCAGGCGGTGCCGTAGATGCGCTGGAGCATCGGGTTCTTCTCGCTGCCGCGCCAGTAGGCGGCCGCGTTGCGCATCAGCTTGAACGCCGGGATGAGGCGGGTGGAGGGCAGGTGCGGACCGCGGCAGAGGTCCTTCCAGCACAGCTCGCCGGTCTTGGCGTCCAGGTTGTCGTAGATGGTCAGCTCGCCGGCGCCGACCTCGACGTCCGCGCCGTCGTCGGCGGAGGCCGCGCCCTTGAGGCCGATCAGCTCCAGCTTGTACGGCTCCTCGGCCAGCTCCGCGCGGGCCTCCTCGTCGGTGACCACACGGCGGGCGAACTTCTGCCCGCGCTTCTGGATCTCCTGCATCTTCTTCTCGATGGCCTTGAGGTCATCGGGGTGGAAGGGCCGCTCGACGTCGAAGTCGTAGTAGAAGCCGTCCCGGACCGGCGGGCCGATGCCCAGCTTGGCCTCGGGGAACAGCTCCTGCACGGCCTGGGCCATGACGTGCGCGGTGGAGTGGCGCAGGATGTCCAGGCCGTCCGCGGAGGAGATCTCGACGCCCTCGACGGTCTCGCCGTCCCGGACCTCGTAGGCCAGGTCCTTCAGCTCGCCGCCCACGCGCGCGGCGACGATCGAGCGCTCGCCGGCGAAGAGGTCGGCGGCCGTGGTGCCCGTCGTCACCGTGCGCTCTTCCCGCTCGGAATCGCGTTGGATGATCACACGGACGTCTGACACCGGTCTCTCCTGACTGAAGGTGGGTGCGGCGCCATACCGGGAGCGCGCGCATGCTGGGATCGTACCGACCCGGGGGCGCCCACCGCGAAACGGTTCCGGCGGCCCCCCGCTCAGTCGCTCCCGGCGCCCGTCTCCCGCGGACCGAAGAAGTCCGTGTCCCCGGGCTCCTCCCGCAGCCATTTCATCAGCCGGTCGCGTTCCTCGTCGTCCACCTGCACGGGGGCGACCTGGCAGGCGCCGGTGAGCCGGCGGAAGCCGCCCCGGCTCTCCAGCCGGCCCAGCACGCGCACCGGCAGGCCGACGAGATGGGCGTGCCCCGCGGTGCGGTAGTCCTCCTCGTCCAGGGCGACGCGGACGTAGGGCACGTCGGCGCCGGAGAGCACCCGCAGCCGCACGGTGCCCTCGCCGTGCGGCTGCGGCCTGCGCATCCGGACCACCGCGCCGGTGATCCGCACGGGCACGGAGGGCTCGGCGCGCAGATAGCGGGCGCCGGCCTCGCGCAGCACGGGCAGGTCGCCGGGCGAGAACTCGACGGCCTCGGCGGCGGCGCAGTGGTCGGGGACCCCGGCGGCCGGTGCCCACTCGACGGCGATCCGCGCGCCCTCGGTCCCGCGCACCAGCGCGACCAGCGCCTCGGTCAGCTCGCGGCTGGCGCCGGCCCGTACCGCGCCGTCGAAGGCGTCCAGGGTGCCGGTGGCCCGCCGGTAGTCGACGGCCTCGCGGACGGCCCAGACGGCCTGGTGGAGCCGGACGGCCAGCGGCCGGACCGGGTCGACCGGGACGAGGGCGGTCAGGCTGCGCCCGCCACAGGCGGAGCCGACCAGGACGTGGTCCAGGGAGGCGGTGGCCGGGCGGCGGTGCCGGGCGCCGTGGTAGCCGGCCCGCGCGCGGGTGGCGAGCGCGGCGGCGAGCAGGGTCTGCCGGGCGGCGGAGCGCAGCCGTTCCTCGACGCTCCATGCCGCGGTGCCGGCCGGGCCGCCGGGCACGTCCCGCCACCAGTGGATCTCGTCGCTGGGCACGGCGAGCGCGACCAGCACCGCGCGCGCGGAGGGCGTGCCGCTGCGGGCGAGCGCGTCGAGCGCCTCGTCGAGCAGGTCGTCGCTGTCGGGGAAGGCGCGGCTGACCGGCACCAGGAGGCTGGTCGCGGCGGAGCAGGGGCCGGGCGGGGTCCAGCGGCCGTAGCGTCCGGCGGCTCCGCCGCGCCGCTGCCAGCCGTGCCGGTGCAGCAGGGCGCCGAGCACGGCCGGGTCGACGGCGGCGGGCCGGGGAGGGCTGTCCGGCGCGCCGGACCAGGGGGTGCCGGCGGGGTGCGGCCGCACCGGCCGCGGGGGCTCGCCGAGGGGGCGGTGCGTCATGGGGTGCCTCCCGTCCCGACCCGCGTCATGATCTCGCACAGGGCCCGGTCGTCGAAGATGCGCGAGGTCGGTATCCGCACGGTGGTGCGGTGCCGGCCGGTGAGGGGGTGGCCGGCGAGGTTGACCCAGTAGCAGCAGTGCCGGAGGTCGAGCCGGTCGTGTCCGGCCCGCAGCCACTGGTCCTGGGTGCGCGGCACGATCATCACGACCAGGATCTTGTGCACCGAGACCGGGGTGCGGGCGAGCTTCGCCAGGTGGGCGTTGTCGAGGGTGAAGGAGAAGGACGGGCCCGGCGGGTGCGGCGGGAGCTGGTACGTGCACTTCAGCTGCACCTTGATGGTCACCTCGTCGTCGACGGTGTGCCCGGGGGCGCTGTGGCTGACGTGCCAGTCGATGCCGTTGTCGGGGAAGGGCTGGGACAGCGAGCAGCCGGCCGCCGCGGCGACCGCGTGCAGATATCCCACCTGCAGGGTCTCCATGCAGGCGGTGGTGGCGAGCGTGCCGCGCAGGGGGCCCGCACGGTCGGGCAGCAGCCCGCCCCGCTCGGGCTGCGCCATCACCATGACCGACAGCCTTTCACGCCAGGGGGTTTGCCGGGTGGACCGCCCGGGTGTGCCCCCGGTCCCCCGTCGTGGGTCTGTGAACTGCAAAGACCCGTACTCCTGTTGTCTCCTTCCGGCGTACGGCGCAAACAGCCCGGGTATCACCGAACCGGCAGAAGACGGCGCGTCAGCCGCCGTGGGTGAGCGAGGAGTTGTGGTCGACATGACGTGCTGCTGGTACGAGGGGCCGCTGGCCGCCTTCGACACGGAGACCACGGGCGTCGACGTCGAGACCGACCGGATCGTGTCGGCCGCCGTCGTCGTCCAGGACGCCCCGGGCTCGCGGCCGCGGACGCTGCGCTGGCTGGTGAACCCGGGGGTGCCGGTGCCCGAGGAGGCGACGGCGGTGCACGGGCTGACGGAGGAGCATCTGCAGCGCACCGGGCGCTGGCCGGCCCCGGTGATGTACGAGATAGCCGAGGAGCTGGCGGAACAGGCCGCACTGGGCCGCCCGCTCGTGGTGATGAACGCGCCTTTCGATCTGACGCTGCTCGACCGGGAGTTGCGCCGGCACCGGGCCTCGTCGCTGGACCGCTGGTTCGAGGCGGCGCCGCTGCGGGTGCTCGACCCTCGGGTGCTGGACAAGCACCTCGACCGTTACCGCAAGGGCCGGCGCACCCTCACCGATCTGTGCGCGCAGTACGAGGTCGTGCTCGCGGACGCGCATGACGCGGCGGCGGACGCGCTGGCCGCGATGGAGGTCGTCCGCGCCCTCGGCCGCCGCTTCGCGGCCCGTCTGGACCGGCTCTCCCCCGGCGAGCTGCACACCCTGCAGACCGGCTGGCACGCGGCCCAGGCCCGCGGGCTGCAGGCGTGGTTCGCGCGCAGCGGCACGGAGGAGACGGTAGACCCGTCCTGGCCGCTGCGGCCGGAGCTGCCCGCGGCGGCGTGACGCAGGCCGGGCCGGACGAAGACCCGGCATGACAAAGGCCGGTCCGCTGCTGCGGACCGGCCTTTCCCGGTGGGCGATACTGGGTTCGAACCAGTGACCTCTTCGGTGTGAACGAAGCGCTCTCCCACTGAGCTAATCGCCCGGGAACGCACTGAACCATACAGGCCCCCGGGCCCTTGGTTCAAACCGCTCGCAGGCGGGCCGCCAGTGCGCGCCGTCCGGAGCGCATCATCAGCCGGTGGTTCAGCCGGAACACCGGCCGGCCGGGCACCGCGAACCGTCTGAGCAGGGGTTTGCGTACGTCGACGACCTGGTCGTAACGGGCCAGGGTGCCGGTGCCGCGCGCGGTGAGGGTCCAGCGCGCCCAGCCCTCGATGTCGCCGGTCATCGCCACCTCCAGGACGCCGGCGGCCCGGTCCCGGCGGACCTCGCGCGCGGTGAAGGTGAGGTCGTAGGGCAGCAGGGAGCGGATGCGGACGACGCCGGTGGTGTCGTCGTCGCGGCGCACCTCGCGCACCTGGCGCCACCACCGCGGGTAGTCCTCGACCCGCTCCAGCGCGGCGAAGACGGCGGCGGGCGGCGCGGGCAGCGGCCACAGGCTGCGGAAGCGGTAGTGGGTCCAGTCCATGGTCGGCCAGTCTGCCCGGACCCGTGCCGCACCGGCCGCGAGCGCCGCCGCCCGTGCGGCGGCGCTTCTCCGGGGTGAAAAGTGACGGCCTTTTGGAAAATGGCCGGGAGATTACCGCCGGGTCCCGCGGCCCGGACTTCTCACGGAATGGCCGCCGCCCCGAAAGTCCTTCTCCGCCGGGGCCTTCGGATACTTCTGCGACCGCGTCGCAAGTAACGGACCGTCACCGGCCGAGCGACGGAACACGACGACGGCCCGTCCGCGTGGTCGCGGACGGGCCGTCGTGCCGGGTGGGCGATACTGGGTTCGAACCAGTGACCTCTTCGGTGTGAACGAAGCGCTCTCCCACTGAGCTAATCGCCCGGGCACAGGAAGAACATTACCGCATGTCAGGCAGTGCCCGAGACCACGGTTCCGCACCGCGCTCCGGCGACGGCGGCGCGGTACGTCAGCGCTTCGTGATGTGCCAGGGCAGGACGAGCCCGAACCGGTGCAGATAGATCCCGGCCAGCACCCCGACGATCACGAGTCCCGTCACGGTCAGGGCGATGTTGCGGCGGCGCACCTTGGGGTCGAGGGCGCGCTGGGCGGCCTCGGTGACCTTGCGCTTGGTCCAGCGGAGCACGAGCTGGGCCCAGACGAACTCGGTGGCCCAGATGGCCAGGCCGGCGAAGATCACCACCCAGCCGGGACCGGGCAGCGGCAGCAGCACGACGCCGGTGCCGACGACCGCCAGGCCGACCACGAAGACGCCGACCTGCCAGCTGATGTGGAGCACGCGCCGTGACCGGACGAACTCCGGCGCCCGTGATCCGAGACCGCGGCGGCCGTGCCCCTCCTCCGCACGTCCCGCCTTCGTCTCCATCTTCGCTCCGTCCGACGCGGCGGCAACCTCACCCGGATCGTCACTCCCCGTATTCATACAGCGCGACCCTACCGGAGAGAATCCGGTCACTGGAATGGACGTACCGCGCGAACGGGTTCTCGGCCGGAAGAGTTACGTAAAGCCAGGCAAAACACTCAGAGGGGTTTACAACGCCACCGTAGGTGGCATGTCGATTTCGCCGACGTGCGAATCCCCGAGCGCACACTGAGCGAAAGGCCCTGGCGCTTATGAACACCACGGTCAGCTGCGAGCTGCACCTGCGCCTCGTTGTGTCGAGCGAGTCCTCCCTGCCTGTCCCCGCAGGCCTGCGGTACGACACGGCCGACCCCTACGCCGTGCACGCCACCTTCCACACCGGAGCCGAGGAAACCGTCGAGTGGGTGTTCGCCCGCGACCTCCTCGCCGAGGGTCTTCACCGTCCCACCGGAACCGGCGACGTCCGTGTCTGGCCGTCGCGCAGTCATGGCCAGGGCGTCGTGTGCATCGCCCTCAGCTCTCCGGAGGGCGAGGCCCTGCTCGAGGCCCCGGCGCGGGCCCTGGAGTCCTTCCTGAAGCGAACGGACGCGGCCGTGCCCCCCGGCACGGAACACCGGCACTTCGATCTCGATCAGGAGCTGTCGCACATCCTCGCGGAGAGTTGACGGCCGCCCCGGCGGACCCCTTCGAGCTGCCCGTTGCCGTCCACTCGGGGAGACGGCTCGGGCCAGGACAACCGCATACGCGACGCACCGGCAGCGGCTCACCGCGAGGCGCCGGGTCCGGTGCGCCCGCGCACGGCTCCCCCCACGGCGGCACGCCGTGGGGGGAGCCGTGCGCTGCTCGGGTGACGGCCAAGCCATTACCATCGGCCTGCATCGGCGGGCGTCTGCCCGATCCCCAGGCCAGGGAGCGAAACGTGCTGATCACCCACGACACCCGGTGCGCGCTCGACACCGTGGTGGATCTGGTGAACACCGCCCCGGAGGACGACGCGGCGCCGGACGGGCTGGCGGACGTCGCCGCGCTCGCGGACTTCGTGCGACGCCACGACATGAGCGATGTCGGCGTCCTGTCGGAGTTCGACCTCTCCTCGGTGTGCCGCATCCGCGGCCGGTTCGGCGCGATCTTCGCGGCCCCGGACTCCCGTACCGCCGCCGGGCTGATCAACGAGCTGGTGGCCGCCGCCGGCACCACGCCCCGGCTGACGGACCACGACGGGTACGACTGGCATGTGCACTACTTCGCCCCCGGTGCCTCGGTCGCCGATCACCTGGCGGCGGACTGCGGCATGGCGCTGGCGTTCTTCGTGGTGGCCGGGGAGCAGGAGCGGCTGCGCCGCTGCGAGGCGCCCGACTGCCGGCGGGCCTTCGTCGACCTCTCCCGCAATCGCTCGCGGCGCTACTGCGACAGCCGGACGTGCGGCAACCGGCTGCATGTGGCCGCGTACCGGGCGCGGCGCAAGGAGGCGGCGGGCTGACGGCCCGGCCGTCGGGCGTCCGTCTTGTCGTGGTCCCCGGCGGGTGACGCCGAGGACCCACGGGTACGGCTCACAGCAACAGCAGATCGTGCAACGCAGCCATGAGCAGCAGACCCCCGATCACCGCAAGGAAGATCATCAGCGGCGGCTGGGATAGGGCGAAGAGGCACCCGCGCGGTTCGTTCTTCCGCGGCGCGGCCTCGCTCTGTGTCGTGTCCACCATCTCGCGGCGATGATGACCCAGCCGGCACCGGCGGCGCGATCAACACGCACTGAATGTCCGGTACGTCGCGAGAACCCATGATCTTCGCTTCGGATGGGCACGGAACCTGATCGTTTCCAGGACCACTTCCTGCACCGTGCCTCTTCAGGGCCTCACAAGGGCCTCATATGCCGTGCTTCTTCAGGATGGCCTCGATGTCGCTGAAGTCGTCCTCGCGGCGGGGTGCGGCGGCCGGGCGGGCGGCGGGGGTGCTGCCGGACGGCCGGGCCGGGGTGCCGCCGAGGGACGGGGCCGAGGCCGCCGGGGCCACCGCGTCGTGGCGGGCCGCCCGGGCCGCCGCCCTGCGCTCCTTGCGGGTGCCGCCGCGCCGCCGCTCCACCGAGCGGGTCGCCGCGAAGAGCACCCAGGCGCAGCCGAGCAGGCCGAAGCCGGCCCAGGCGGTCGGGCTGAAGGCGGTGCGGGCCAGCCAGCCGACGGCCCCGGTCATCACCAGGGCGACCGGGACCAGGGCGTAGGCGGCGACGCGGGCCGCCGCGAGGAAGCGCTTGCGGTACGCCGTGACCGCGGCGACGCCCAGGCCGGCGGCGGAGACGGCGGAACAGACGGTCTCGGCAATCATCCGGTCCTCCAGGCAGCGCTCACCGGTCGGGGGCAGTCCATCCCTTCCATCCTGCACCTCCCACCCGCCTCCGGGCCATGCTCCGACCCGGACATCAGGGACATCTCCGGGTCGCCTCCTCCGCAGGTGCCGGTCGGGATTGGGCGGGGTGCGGCGGGCCTGGGAGACTGGGCCCATGAGCGACTCCCCCTCCGCGCGCCCGGTGCCCGTCCTGGACATCTGGTGCGAACTGCAGTGCCCGGACTGCCGCGCCGCGCTGGACGACGTGCGTGCCCTGCGCGCCCGCTACGGCGACCGGCTGGAGCTGCGGCTGCGGCACTTCCCGCTGGACAAGCACAAGCACGCCTTCGCCGCCGCGCAGGCCGCCGAGGAGGCCGCCGAGCAGGGGCGGCTGTGGCCGTACGTGGAGGCGGTGCTCGCCCGGGTCGAGGAGCTGGACCGCGCCGGCGAGCCGCTGCTGGTCGAGGTGGCCGGCGAACTGGGCCTGGACGCCGAGGAGTTCGACACGGCGCTCGTCGACGGCCGGCACATCCTGATCGTCGACGCCGACCAGGCCGAGGGCAAGGCGATCGGGGTGACCGGCACGCCCACGTACGTCGTCGGCGGCGAGCGCCTGGACGGCGGCAAGAGCCAGGAGGGCCTGCGCGAGCGTATCGAGGAGATCGTGGACCGGCTGCTGGCCGGCGAGGACGTCTGAGCCTGGCCGCGTGACCGGGCGGTGTCCGGCCGGGCGGTGTCCGGCCGGGTCGCCGCTACAGCAGGGGCTTGTGCAGGGCGTACCGCCGGGTCTCGTAGCCGAGGGACGCGTAGAGCCGCTCGGCGGGAGTGTTGCCGGCGAACACGTTGAGGCCGAGGACGCGGCGGCCGGCGGCGATCGCCTGGGCCTCCGCCAGCAGCATGAGCGTACGGCCGTGGCCCCGGCCGCGGTGGGCGGCGTCGGCCTCGACGTCGAAGACGAAGGCGTCGTCCGCGCGCAGCGCCAGCCACAGGTGGCCCACCCGGGTGCCCTCGTGTTCGACCACGCTGAACAGGGTGTTCTCGGTGTCCGGGCCCTGGGGCAGGAGCTGTTCGTGGTCGCGGCGCGCCTTGGCGTGCGCCGCCTCCCCGGACATGCCCTGCTCGGTCCAGGTCCGGGCGTAGCGCTCGGTCTCGGTCACCCGCCAGGCGGCGAACTCGGCCCGCGTCATGGGGCGCGCCCGGCTGCCCGCCGGCAGCGCGGGCGGCATGTCGCCGAGCTGTTTGTCCATGCCGCGGTTGCGGTGGACGTAGCCGAGGGCCTCGGCGAGCCGCAGGGCGCCCGGCGCGTCCGCGGGGACGACGGTCTCGATCCGTTCGCAGCCCCAGCCGCGGGCCACCTCCTCCGCGGCGAGCGCGGCGACGGTGCCCCGGCCGCGCCGCCGGTCGGGTTCTTCGATGCGCAGGCCGGCGACGCGTGCCACCGTGTCGCCGAGGGAGGGCGAGGTGGTGAGGTGGACCGCGCCGACCGGGCGGCTGTTCACGCACACCTGATAGCGGCGCGAGCGGGTCCCGTCGGCATGGCGCTGGAGCGGCTCGATGGGCCGCAGGGTCGTGGTCATCGCAGCTGTTCTACCCCGCGCGGGCCCCGGGTCAGCCGGATACGCGGGCCGTCACGGGTCCAGGTCGTCGCCCGCGCGCTCGTCGAAGATCCGCATGGCCTTGGCGGTCACCGGGCCCGCCGCGTCCGGCAGTTCGCGGTCGTCGACGCGGTGCACGGCCTGGATGTCGCGCAGGGTGGAGGTGAGGAAGATTTCATCGGCGCGCTCCAGGACGTCCAGCGGCAGGTCCGTCTCCCGGGCGCCCGTCCACTCGACGGCGAGCGCGCGGGTGATGCCGGCGAGGCAGCCGGAGGCGAGCGGCGGGGTGTGGATCTCGCCGTCGAGGACGACGAAGACGTTCGATCCGGTGCCCTCGCAGAGCTGTCCGACCGTGTTGGCGAACAGGGCCTCGGAGGCGCCGTGCCGGTGGGCGTGTGCGAGGGCGACCACGTTCTCGGCGTAGGAGGTGGTCTTCAGGCCGGTGACCGCGCCGCGTTCGTTGCGGGTCCAGGGGACGGTGAGGACGGCGGTGGTGTCGGGGCGGCGGCCGGCCTCGCCGAGGGCGACGACGAGGGTGGTGCCGCTGTCGCCGCGGTCGGAGCCGAGCGGGCCGTGGCCGCCGGTGTAGGTGATGCGCAGCCGGGCCAGCGGCACGGGGTTGGCGTCGAGGACGGCGGCGCAGGCGCGGCGGACCTCGTCGTGGTCGGGGTCGGGCAGGCCGAGGCCGCGTGCCGAGCGGGTCAGCCGGTCCAGGTGGCGGGTGAGCGCGAACGGTTTCCCGGCGGTCGCCTTCACCGTCTCGAAGATGCCGTCGCCCACGGTCAGGCCGTGGTCGAACACGGAGACGCGGGCGGAGTCGAGGTCCCGCAGCCCGCCGTCGAGCCAGATTTTCACCGTTGCCGTCCTTCTGCGCTGTTCTGGTGCGTTCCCGACGCTATCGCGAGCAGCCGGGCCGCCTTGAGTTCGGTCTCCCGCCACTCCCCCTCGGGGTCGGAGTCCCAGGTGATGCCCGCTCCGGCGCCGAACCGCAGCAGGGCCGCGCCGCCGGGTGCCCGTTCGATCCAGAAGGTGCGGATGCCGACGGCCAGCTCGCCGGTGCCCCGGTCGGCGTCGACCCAGCCGATGCCGCCGCAGTAGGGGCCGCGGGGCGCGGTCTCCAGGGCGTCGATGATCCGCAGGGCGCTCGACTTGGGGGCGCCGGTGATCGAGCCGGCCGGGAAGGCGGCGGCCATCAGCTCCGGCCAGCCGGCGCCGGGGAGCAGTTCGCCGCGGACGGTGGAGACGAGGTGGACCAGGCCGGGGTGCTTCTCCACGGCGCACAGGTCGGGGACGGTGACGCTGCCGGTGGTGCAGACGCGGCCGAGGTCGTTGCGGACCAGATCGACGATCATCACGTTCTCGGCGTGGTCCTTGGCCAGCAGTTCCGCCTCCGTGCGGGCGGTGCCCTTGATCGGCCCGGACTCGACGGTCCGCCCGGTGCGGCGCAGGAACAGTTCCGGGGAGGCGGTGGCGATCTCCACGCCGTGGCCGGGCAGGCGGATCGTTCCCGCGTACGGCGCCGGGTTGCCGCGGGCCAGGACGGCGGTGAGCGCGTCGGCGTCGGCGCCGGGGCCGACCGGCGCGGACAGCACCCGGCAGAGGTTGACCTGGTAGACCTCGCCGGCCGCGATGTGCGCGCGGATGCGGCGCACGGCCGCCGTGTACGCGGCGCGGTCCAGGGAGGACGTCCAGTCCCCGGCGGCCGGGCCGCGCCATCCGCCGGGCGCCGGGGCGGGCACGGGCGCGTGGCGTACGTCGCGGAAGCGGGCGCAGGTCAGCCGGCCCTCGTAGTCGGCGGCGACGGCCCAGAAGCCGGTGGAGTCCAGGGCCGCGGGGTCGGCGGTGACGTCGGTCAGGCCGGTGGCGAGGCGCTCGCCGAAGCGGGCGAGAGGGGGCAGGTCGTGCACGTGGCCGAGTCTATGGCGGGTGTCCGGCGGGCGGCCGGGGCGCGACCTCCCGGGGGCCCGGCCGGGTCCTCGCCGGGACGCACCGCAGCACGCTGCACAAACGCGTTTTTGTGCTGGCCCGGGAATCCGCTAGAGTTCAACACGTCGCCGGGACGCGGAAGCGGTCCGAAACGACAGGCGGACGTAGCTCAGTTGGTAGAGCGCAACCTTGCCAAGGTTGAGGTCGCGAGTTCGAGCCTCGTCGTCCGCTCGCAGGAAGAGGGGACTCCCGGTCCCCTGCACTCCTGGTGGAGTGGCCGAGAGGCGAGGCAACGGCCTGCAAAGCCGTCTACACGGGTTCAAATCCCGTCTCCACCTCCAAGGACGATTAGCTCAGCGGGAGAGCGCTTCCCTGACACGGAAGAGGTCACTGGTTCAATCCCAGTATCGTCCACTGAAGCCCGAGGGCTTCCACCCGCGCGATTAGCTCAGCGGGAGAGCGCTTCCCTGACACGGAAGAGGTCACTGGTTCAATCCCAGTATCGCGCACGCAGTGCCCATGATCCGCTCCGGTGAGCGACTTGACCGGTGTTCTCCGCGTGGTCATGGTCCCAGGACGATTAGCTCAGCGGGAGAGCGCTTCCCTGACACGGAAGAGGTCACTGGTTCAATCCCAGTATCGTCCACACTCCACGAAGCCCCCGGCCGTTCCGTACGGCCGGGGGCTTCGTCGTGCCCGCTCCCCCGGATCGGAAGATCAGAGGGAGCAGGGCATCAGGAGGAGAAGAGCATGCGGCCGAAGCTCTTGTGGTGGTGGCCGTGTCCGTGGTGCCCGTGGTGACCGCCGTGCGGGGCGCCCCAGACGGGAGCGGGCGGGGCCGGGTACGCCTGCGGGGCGGGCGGCGGCGGCATGGGCTGCGACCACTGCGCCTCCAGCCGGGTCAGCGCCTCCAGCTCGCCGTAGTCGAGGAAGATGCCGCGGCAGCCGCTGCACTGCTCGATCTGGACGCCGTTGCGGTTGTAGGTGTGCATCGGCGCATGACACTTGGGACACTGCATGATCGGCTCGACTCCTCGCCGTCGTGTGCTGCTTCGTCTGCTTCTTCTGCTTCGTCTGCTTCTTCTACCGCGTCTGTTCTTCTGCTTCGGGTACCGCCTGGACAGACTCCGTCCGGCCGCGGTCGGTTGCACCCTACGGGGCCGCGCCGTCCCCCAACTCGGCGGGGACGCCGGTCATTCGGTCGCAGGCGTCCACGACGGCCTGCTCGGCCTCGTCCAGCGGGCGGCCCGCCGCACTCGCCTTGGCCAGGGCCAGCGCGGCGGTCTGCGCGGTGAGCGCGCGGGCGGCGGTGTCCAGTGCGGGCCACGGGTCGCCCGCCGCGGGGACGGCCGGGCCGCCCGCCGCCCGGTAGGCGGTGAGGAAGCGGGTCCACTCCTCGGGCGGCAGCAGTCCGCAGGCGAACCAGGCCGCCGGGCGCGCCAGGTCCCAGGCCGGCACGCCGGTGCCGAGGTCGTCGACGTCGATCAGCAGCCAGGGGCCGTGCGGGGCCGGGTGCCGGACGAGCTGGCCGAGGTGCAGGTCGCCGTGGCAGAGGGTGCCGGAGTCGGGCAGGGGCGCCTCGGCCCGGGCCCAGGCGGGAAGGGTGGCCCAGGCGCCCAGGACGGCCGGTGCGGCGGGATGCGCCGGGGCGGTGGCGCGCAGGCGGGCGACCGCCCGGGCGGCCTTGGCGGGGCCGCGCATGGCGGGCAGTCCCGCCGGGGCGGGGCTGCGGTGCAGCCGGGCAAGAAGGGTGGCGGCCGCTTCCCAGGGCGCGGCCTCGGGTCGCTCGGGGTCCACGGGGGTGCCGTGCGGCCAGAGGGTGACCAGGCGGCCGTGCAGGGTCTCCGCCGTGGGGGCGAGCGGGGGCAGCAGGATGCCGGGGAGGCGGGCGGCCGTGGCCAGGCGGCGGGCGAGAGCGGTGGGGTCGGTGCCGTCGGCGTGCGCCTTCGCGACGATGCCGCCGTGCCGGACGACGGTGGCGTCGGACCGGTCGGCGAGGACGGCCGCCTCGCAGGGGCAGCCGGCCGCGCCGGGGTGGGTCGTCCCGTCGGGGGGCGTCCCGTCCGGGGCCGCTCCGCCATGGGCCACCCCGCCGTGAGCCGCTCCGGCGGATCGCGTGGTCAGCGCGGGCAGCAGTGCGTCGGCTGTCACGGGGCTCCCTGGGGGTCGGCGGCGACCGTGAGCTTACGGGGGTGCGGCTCGTGCACCTGACGGGCCGTGGCTGATGGGCCGTAACTGACGGGCCGTAGCCGATGGGCCGCGTCGGCGGTCGGGGGCGCGTGGGCCACGGGAAGGAGGGGGTGAAAATAATGCCGGCGCAGCTCCCTAGCTGCGCCGGCATCGTGCCGTCCGCCGCACCCCCGTCCCCACGGGGTTTCATGGGTCGATGTCCCCGCCCGGACCGCTCTTCCGGGCCTGGGAGCGCCGCTCAGCGCCCCAGCATCTCTCCCACGGACGACGCCTGTGTGGCCACGGTGTTCCAGCCGTCGAAGACGAGCAGGAGCAGGGCCGCCAGGGGAAGGGCCATCACGGTCGCCACCAGGGGGTGGCGACGGCCCGTGCGGCGGGGGCGCGCGAGGCGTCCCGTGGTGCGGAACGGTGTCCGCGGTGCCGTGTGGGCCATGGTCCCTCTCCTGACCGTCTCGGTTGTCCTTCGGCAGCGGCGGGTGTCTGACCTCGGGGGACGAGCGCTGCACCCGCCGCTTGACCTCAAATCTAGGTGGGGGGCGGACGCCGGGCGTCATGCCTTCGTACCGATCGGGTGGCCTCCAGGAGGATGAGGGGCGGCCCGGGGACTACTCCCCTGGGTGGAGACGCGGCCCCGGGTCTCGGGGTCTTCCCGGAAGGGGCGCCCTCCGTGCCCGGCGCGCGCCGCCCCCGTACGGTGACTTCGCTCACTTCCGGGGAGCCCGGACGCACCGCCCCGCGTCGCCGCCGGACCGCTCGGGCCGGTGTCCGCCCGTGCCCGGCCGGCGGGGAGCGGACGGCCGCGTCCGGGCGTCCGCAGTGATCCTTCCGGTGGCCAATCCGCCCCCGGTGTCCGGTGGTTGGCCTCCCGGCCGGCACCGGACGGTGCGGCGGACTCGTGCGCTGACCGTCCCTCAACTCTCGCGCCCGGCACTGACAATCGATCGGGGCGAGAGGGCGCGGCCTCTGCGCGCGAGCGGCCCGGGGTACGTAAGCTGTGGCTCGTCACAGGGACCGGGCAGCGGGGATGAACATGGCGATGATGCGCCTGAGGCGCGAGGACCCGCGCGTCGTCGGCTCGTTCAGGCTTCACCGACGGCTCGGCGCGGGCGGGATGGGCGTGGTCTACCTCGGCTCCGACCGGAAGGGCCAGCGGGTCGCGCTGAAGGTGATCCGGCCGGATCTGGCGGAGGACCAGGAGTTCCGCTCCCGGTTCGCGCGCGAGGTGTCGGCGGCCCGGCGGATCCGGGGCGGCTGCACGGCACGGCTGGTGGCCGCGGACCTGGAGGCGGACCGCCCGTGGTTCGCCACGCAGTACGTGCCCGGGCCCTCGCTCCAGGACAAGGTGGCCGACGACGGCGCCCTGGGCGCGGCGGAGGCCGCCTCGATCGGGGCCGCCCTGTCCGAGGGGCTGGTCGCGGTGCACGAGGCCGGTGTGGTGCACCGGGATCTCAAGCCGTCCAACATCCTGCTGTCCCCCAAGGGGCCGCGGATCATCGACTTCGGCATCGCCTGGGCCACCGGCGCCTCCACGCTCACGCACGTGGGCACCGCGGTCGGCTCGCCCGGGTTCCTCGCCCCGGAGCAGGTGCGCGGCGCCGCCGTCACCCCGGCCACCGACGTGTTCTCGCTGGGGGCGACGCTGGCGTACGCCTCGACGGGCGACTCGCCGTTCGGGCACGGCAGCTCCGAGGTGATGCTGTACCGCGTGGTGCACGAGGAACCGCATCTGCAGGGCGTACCGGACGCGCTGGCTCCGCTGGTGCGGGCCTGCCTGGCGAAGGACCCCGAGGAACGGCCGAGCACGCTGCAGCTGTCGCTGCGGCTGAAGGAGATCGCCGCGCGCGAGGCGCAGGGGCTGGGCGAGCTGCGGCCGCCCGCGCCGCGTGCCGCCGAGGCGGACCGGCCGACGGGCCGGCTGGCCGACACCTGTCCTGACCCGATGCGCGCCTCCTACCCGGACCGGCGCGGCGGCGGCCGTCCCGAGCAGCAGCGGGCCGGGCAGGGTGAGCCGCCGCGGGGCCGGCGCCGCCCGCAGGGCTCCCCTGCCGGCGCGGCTCCCCGTACGCCCGCTCCGCGCGGCGCGCCCGCGTCCTCGCGGGGCGGTGCGCCGTCGCGCGCGAACGGCGGCGCGCCCTCCCGGCCGGGTGGCGCGCGGCCGATCCCGGCCTCCCGCAACGGTTCCCGGACCGGCGGCGGCCGCCCGGCTCCGCGCGGCGGCGCGGGACGGCCACGGCCGCGCAGCACGTCCACCGGCCTGCGGCCCGCCAACCCCCGGCTGCTGCGGCAGCGGCTGTTCGTGTTCGTGGTGGTGACCCTGCTGGTCGCCCTCGGTATCGCGGCGGCACAGGGCTGCCAGGGGCCCTCGCGGGGGCTCGGCGGCGACGGCGGGGGCGGCGTGCGCATCGCTCGGGAGCATGTACCGGCGGTGCCGGGGACCTCGGGGCGTCCGGTGGTCTCCGGGGCGTACGGCTCGACCGGCGCGGGCGGCGCGTAGCGCGGCTGCCGGGTCACACCCTCGGGGCGGCCGGTGGTGGCGAGGGCAGCGGCGTACGCGTCACATGAAATTGCGCGGCAGGAGGTGGGGGGCCTCGTGGTCTGCGTCCCGAGGGGTGGCGTGCCGGTCGGTGGGTGTCAGGCTTCGGGGCGGCCCGTGGCGACCGCGTAGAAGGCGACCGCGGCCGCCGCGCCGACGTTGAGTGAGTCGACGCCGTGGGACATGGGGATGCGGACCCACTGGTCGGCGGCGGCCAGGGCGCGGCGGGACAGGCCCTGGCCCTCCGCGCCGAGCATCAGGGCGACCCGTTCCCTGCGGTGCGGGGCGACCTCGTCCAGGGACTTCGCCTGCTCGGCGGGGGTGAGGGCGAGGAGGGAGAAACCGGCCTCGCGGACCGCTCCCAGGCCGCCCGGCCAGACGTCGAGGCGGGCGTAGGGCACGGAGAAGACCGCGCCCATCGACACCTTGACGCTGCGCCGGTAGAGCGGGTCGGCGCAGTCCGGGGAGAGCAGGACGGCGTCCATGCCGAGCGCGGCGGCGGAGCGGAAGATGGCGCCGATGTTGGTGTGGTCGTTGACGGACTCCAGCACCGCGACCCGGCGGGCCGTGCCCAGCAGGCCGGCCGCCGTGGGCAGCGGCTTGCGTCCCATGGAGGCGAGGGCGCCGCGGTGCACGTGGTAGCCGGTGACCTGTTCGGCGAGTTCCGGGGTGACCGTGTAGACGGGGGCCGGCAGCTCGTCGATGACGTCGCGCATGACGTCGATCCACTTCGCGGACAGCAGCATCGAGCGCATCGCGTACCCGGCGTCGCGGGCCCGGCGGATGACCTTCTCGCCCTCGGCGATGAACAGGCCCTCGGCGGGTTCGCGGCGGCGGCGCAGCTCGACGTCGGTCAGGCCGGTGTAGTCGTGCAGCCGCGGGTCGTCGGGGTCCTCGATGGTGATCGGTTCGGCCACGGGGTGTTACTGCCTTGTCCTGGAGGAAGGGGGGTGGGGAGCGGGGGCGGGGCGCCCGGGGCTACTCGGCGGGCCGCGGGCCGACCGTGACGACCGGGCCTATGACGATGACGGCCGGCGGCTTCACGCCCTGGTCGCGTACGGTCGCGGCGACGGTCGCGAGGGTGGCGTCCACGCGGCGCTGGGACGCCGTGGTGCCCTCCTGGACCAGGGCCACCGGGGTGTCGGGCGCCTTGCCGTGGGCGACCAGGGTCCCGGCGATCTGGCCGATCTTGTCGACGCCCATGAGGATCACCAGCGTCCCGGTGAGCCTGGCCAGGCTCGGCCAGTCGACCAGGGACCGTTCGTCGTCGGGGGCCACATGCCCGCTGACCACGGTGAACTCATGGGCCACGCCCCGGTGGGTGACCGGGATGCCGGCCGCGCCCGGGACCGAGACGGAGCTGGAGATGCCGGGGACCACGGTGCACGGGATGCCGGCTTCGGCCAGCGCCTGGACCTCCTCCATGCCCCGGCCGAAGACATAGGGGTCGCCGCCCTTGAGCCGGACCACCGACTTGCCCTGCCGGGCGTGCTCGACGAGGGCGTTGTTGATGGCCTCCTGAGCCATGAAGCGGCCGTAGGGGATCTTCGCGGCGTCGATCACCTCGACGTGCGGCGGGAGTTCGGCGAGCAGGTCGCGCGGGCCGAGCCGGTCGGCGATGACCACGTCGGCCTCGGCCAGCAGCCGCCGCCCGCGGACCGTGATCAGGTCGGGGTCGCCGGGGCCGCCGCCGACCAGGGCGACGCCGGGGGTGCGGGTGCGGTGGTGCGGGGCACCGAGGGTGCCGTCGCGCAGGGCGGCCACGATCGCGTCGCGGACGGCCGCGGTGTGCCGGGGGTCGCGCTCACGGGTGCCGGCGGTGAGCACGGCGACGGTGACGCCCTCGCTGTGGCCGGTGGCCGGGGTCCAGGCGGTCGCCGCCTCGGCGTCGTCGGCGCGCACGCACCACACGCGGTGCCCCTCCCCCTCGGCGGAGGCGCGGGTGTTGGCGCCGTGGTCGCTGGTGGCGATCAGGGCGTACCAGGCGCCCGCAAGGTCGCCCTCCCGGTACGGGCGGCGCTGCCAGGCGATCTCGCCGGCGTCCGCCATGGCCTCGACCGACGGGGTCGCCTCGGGCGAGACGAGGACGATGTCCGCGCCGGCCGCGATGAGCGCCGGGAGGCGGCGCTGGGCGACCTGGCCGCCGCCGAGGACGACCACGCGGCGGCCGCTCAGACGGAGGCCTACGGGGTAGGCGGGGTGTTCGGCCATGGCGGTGCGGCTCCTCGTCCGGGCGGCCGCGGCGGTGCGGCGTGGGGAAGCGGTACGGCTGGGCGCCGGGCGCTACGGCTCCGGAGCGGCCCTGACGTGCGGATTCGGATTTTAGACGTGGGTTCAGGGTACGGCGGGGCCGGGGGTGGCGTCGGGGTGGGCGGCGGGCGGGCGGCCCCTGGCCCACGGTTCGTGGGTCGGCTCACGGCCCACGACCCGTGAGTCGGCTCCCGGCCCGTGACGTCGTACGGCGGTGCCGGCGGCCTCGGTGGCCTCCGCGTACACCGGTGGCCGGGCAGGGCGTCCGCTTCGGCGTCGGGTGTCGGCGTCGGGCGTCGGCGTCGGCGGGTCCGGGGGCGCGGGGGAACGCGCCCGCCGGCCCCGCCGTACCGGCTACTTCTCGGTGACGCCCGCCGAGTCGAACGTCGCCACCTCGTGCATCGCCCGCGCCGTGCTCTGCACCAGCGGCAGCGCGAGCAGCGCGCCGGTGCCCTCGCCCAGGCGCAGGTCGAGGTCGACCAGGGGACGCAGGCCGAGCTTGTTGAGGGCGGCGACGTGCCCGGGCTCGGCGCTGCGGTGGCCCGCGATGCAGGCGGCGAGCACCTCGGGCGCGATCGCCCGGGCGACCAGCGCGGCGGCGCCCGCGCTGACGCCGTCCAGGATCACCGGCGTACGCAGGGAGGCGCCGCCGAGCAGCAGGCCGACCATGGCCGCGTGCTCGAACCCGCCGACCGCGGCGAGCACCCCGATGGGGTCGGCCGGGTCGGGCTGGTGCACGTCGAGGGCGCGGCGGACCACCTCGGTCTTGCGGGCCAGCGTCTCGTCGTTGATGCCGGTGCCCCGGCCGGTGACCTCGGCGGGGTCGGCGCCGGTGAACACCGAGATGAGCGCCGCGGACGCCGTGGTGTTCGCGATGCCCATCTCACCGGTGAGCAGCGCCTTGTTGCCGGCGGCCACCAGATCACGGGCGGTCTCGATGCCGACCTCGATGGCCTTCTTGGCCTCCTCGCGGGTCATCGCGGGGCCGGTGGTCATGTCGGACGTGCCGCCGCGGATCTTGCGGGGCAGCAGGCCCGGGGTGGCCGGCAGGTCGGCGGCGACACCCACGTCGACGACGCAGACCTCGGCACCCACCTGGGCCGCGAACGCGTTGCAGACCGCTCCCCCGCCGAGGAAGTTCGCCACCATCTGCGCGGTGACCTCCTGCGGCCAGGGGGTGACGCCCTGGGCGTGCACCCCGTGGTCACCGGCGAAGATCGCCACGGCCGCGGGCTCCGGGATCGGCGGCGGGCACTGCCGGGACAGACCGGCCAGCTGCGCGGAGATGATCTCCAGCATGCCCAGCGCCCCGGCCGGCTTGGTCATCCGCTTCTGCCGCTCCCACGCCTCGCCGAGCGCCTTGGCGTCCAGCGGGCGGATCCCGGCGACGGTCTCGGCGAGCAGGTCGTGCGGGTCCTCGCCGGGCAGCGCGCGGCGGCCGTACGTCTCCTCGTGCACGACCCAGGACAGCGGGCGCCGCTTGGACCAGCCGGCCTGCATCAGCTCGGGCTCGTCCGGGAACTCGTCGACGTAGCCGACGCACAGGTAGGCGATGACCTCCAGGTGCTCGGGCAGGCCGAGGGCGCGGACCATCTCCCGCTCGTCGAAGAAGCTGACCCAGCCGACGCCGAGGCCCTCGGCGCGGGCGGCGAGCCAGAGGTTCTCGACCGCGAGCGCGGCGGAGTACGGCGCCATCTGCGGCTGCGTGTGGCGGCCGAGGGTGTGCCGGCCGCCGCGGGTGGGGTCGGCGGTCACGACGATGTTCACCGGGGTGTCGAGGATGGCCTCGATCTTCAGTTCCTTGAACTGCTTGGCCCGGCCCTTGGGCAGCGACTTGGCGTACGCGTCGCGCTGCCGCATGGCCAGTTCGTGCATCGCGCGCCGGGTCTCGGCGGAGCGGATGACGACGAAGTCCCAGGGCTGGGAGTGGCCGACGCTGGGCGCGGTGTGGGCGGCCTCCAGGACGCGGAGCAGCACCTCGTGCGGGATGGGGTCGCCGCGGAAGCCGTTGCGGATGTCGCGGCGCTCGCGCATCACCTTGAGCACGGCCTCGCGCTCGGCCTCGTCGTAGCCGGGCGCGGCCGGGCCGGTGGGCCGCGGTGCCTGGGCCACCGCGGCCGGGCTCTCTTCCTGGTGCTGGTCCGTGCGCTGGTCCGCGTGCTGCTCCACGGGCCGGTCCTGCTGCTCTTCCTGGTCGGCGTCCCGGGTGGCCAGGTCGTCCGCCCGCTGGGCCACCTCGGGGTCCGGCTCCCCAGTGGCAGCGACGGGGGCGGCGGCGCCGTCGCGGGGGGCGGGGACCGTGGCCACGGGGGCCTGGGGGGCCTGCTCCGCCGGTACGACGAGGGGGTGCGGCGGGGTCGGTGCCAGGTGCGGGGTGGTGGGCACCGAGCCCTCGACCGGCACGAACTGGCCGAGGGGGGCGTCGGCGGGCGGCGCGTTCTCGGGGGTGGCCGCTTCCGGGAGCGCCGCGGTGTCGGGGAGCACCGTGTCGGGGGTCTGGGGGGCCTCGGGCGCGGCGGGGGCGGGGGCGGGGGCCTTGGGAGGCTCGGGGGTCGCGGGCAGGGCTGCCTCGGCCGGGGCGGGGTCGGCCGGAGCGGGCTCGGCCGGGGCGGGGGCCTGGGCTTCCGCCTCCTCCGCCGCCGCGTCAGCCGCTACCGCTGCGTCCGGGGCCTCCGGGACGACGACCGGGGCTTCTGGTGCGACCGGGGCCGCTTCGGGCTCGATCACCGGGGTGACGGGCTGAGGGTCGGCCGGTGCGGCCGGTCCGTCCAGGGGGGCGGCCTCGGCGGCGGGGGCCGGGGCGGCCTGGTCCTGCTCTTCGGGCGCGGCGGGCGCGGCGGGCGCGGCCGGCTCCGGGGCTGCGGGCGTCTCCGTGGCCGGGAGTGCGTCCGTACCGGTCGCGTCGGCCGAGGCCGGGATCGCCGGGTCCGCCGCGACCGGAACCTCGGGGGCCACCGGCTGCGGCTGCTCCGCCGTGGGGGCCTCGCCGGACTCGGGGGCGGCCTCGACGGGAACGGCGGGCTGAGCGGCGGCGGCTGCGGGCGCGGGTACGACCTCCTGGGCGTCCACGGGCGCGGGAGCGTCCACCGCCGCGGGGGCGGGTACGGCCTCGGGGGCCGCGAGCGGCTGGGGCTGGGCCGCTTCGGGCGCGGACGTGTCCTCTGTCGCCTGCTCGGTCCCGGCGGTCTGCTGTACCTCGGCGGTCTCTTCGGGGGCGGGCGCACCGGCGGGCTGGGCGGGGTCGTCCACGGCCGGGGCCTGTGCGGTCTCCGTGACTCCGTCCGGCACCGGGGCCTCGGCGGCCTCGGGAGCCTGTGCGGCGGCGGGGACCTGGGCAGGCTCCGGCGCCTGGGCCACGGCCTCCGTGACCGCCCGGGCGTCAGCCGGGGCCTCGGCGGGCGCGGGGGGTTCGACGGACTCCGCAGCGTGGACGGTCTCCGCAGCGTGGGCGGGCTCCGCAGCATGGACGGGCTCCGGTGCCCGCGCGGCCTCGGGCGCCTGCGTCTCGGCCGGGGCCTGTGCGGCCTCCGGGGCCTCGATCAGGCCCTCCGCCGCTTGGGTGGCCTCACCCTCGGGAGCGGTGTCCCCGGTCGTGGGAACCTCCGCGTGCGCGTGCTCGGCGCCCTCCGGTGCCTGGGCGTCGGCGATGTCCTGCGGTGCCGGAGCGGGCGCGGTGGCCTGGGCCGCGAGTCGGGCCATGGTCGCCTGGGCCGGGCCGACCGGCTCGGCCTCCGGGACAACCGTTTCCGCGGCCGTCCCCCAGGGCTCCGCCTGGGACGGCACGGGAGCCGTCGCGGCGGCCTGGGCACCCCAGGGGGCGCCGCCCTGCGGCGCGCTCCTGCGGGCGGCGGCCTGCGCGGTGTCCGAGTGCTCGGGGCCGGCGGCGGGCGGTCCGGGCTGCCGTACCGGCGCGTCCGCGGGGCCGCGGTCGGCGAGGGAGCGGACCGGGCTGGCGGAGGCGTCGGGGATCACCGGGCCGAGGTGCAGCGGGCGGCGCGGCGGCGCGGCCGGCGCGGCCGCCGTCGGGTCGGGGTGCAGGACGGCGCCGAGGTCGACGGAACCGCTGTCGCGGCCGGAGATCTCGTGCGGGCCCGGCTCGTGGACGGCCTCGACGACCGGCTCAGGGGCGGGCGGCGGCACCTCGTTGCCCCAGGCGCCCTGGGCGCCCGGCAGCAGCAGGTCTTCGTCCTCGGCGGGAGACTCGGACAGGTAGGTGTACACGCCGTGTGCGGGGACGCCCGGCTGCTCCACCATGCCTGCGCTCTCCGGCAGTCCCTCGCCCGGGACCTGGCCGGTGTCGGTCATGCGTACCCCTCGCCCATCGGTTAGTGCTCCTACGACCAGCTCACCGGGAACGGCGCACCGACCGCCCCCAGTGAAGAACGAGCGTCCGTGCCCTGCGGCACGAACGACCCGCCCGTAAAAGGCGACAAAGCCATTGAGTGGCATTCTCGCGGTCGGACGGCCGCCGCGACAGCGTCATCCGCCACGGTCCGCTGTGGACTGCGCCACGTTGCGCGTCCTCCGGTTCTGCCGTACCGCACCCCTGGCAGAACGGGCGGGTTTTCCGGACATTGCCGAACGAAGCTCCGGGTCACCCAGTGCGGTACAACGATCGGCCAGCCTACCGCGCGCGGTACGACAAACCGATCACGGGGCGTGGTCCGGGGCTCTGGTCCGCGGGCCCTCAGCGGGCCGCCCGGCTCCGCACGATCTCGCCGGTGAGCAGGAACGCGACGCTCCGCTCGGTCTCCGTCCAGGCGCGGGTGTCGAGTTCGACGGCCTGGAGCAGCGCGCACTCGACGCGGTAGCCGTGCTCGGTGAGGTCGCGGCCGATGAGTTCGGCCGCGTCGCGGGTGGCGGAGTGGGCGACGATGCGCTCGGGGCGGCGGTCGGCGACCGCGGCGACCACGGCCGCGCCGCCGCAGCCGACGCGTACGACGTCCGGTTCCGGCAGGTCCTCCAGGACGTGCGGGGCGGTGCCGTGCACGGTCTGGAGTTGGACGCCGAAGCGGCGGGCGGCGGCCTCGGTGCGGGCGCAGGCGTCCGGATCGCGGTCGACGGCGATGACGGCGGCGCCGCCGCGGGCGGCCTCGGTGGCGAAGGCCCCGCTGCCGCAGCCGATGTCCCACACGAGGTCGCCGACGCGTGGTCCGAGGCGGGCGAGTTGGGCGGCCCGGAGCAGTTCCGTCTCGCCCTCGCCGAGCGTGCCGTCGTAGGCCGCCGCGGGCCGCGTCCAGCCGCGCGGTCCGGCGGCCGGGTCGCGCCCGGCGATCCAGCCGCCGTCCTCGCCGGCCGCGGGGCCGCCGCCGATGACGATGACGACGTTCGGGTCGCGCCAGGTGTGGTCGGCGGCCCGGTCGGAGGTGACGATGGTGACCTGTTCGCGGTCGGTGCCCAGTTCCTCGCAGATGACGAAGGTGCGGTGCACGCCCTCCAGCAGCAGGCCGAGTTCGGCGGGTCCGGCGCCGGGGGCGGTGAGCACGGCGACCTTGGTGTGGGCGCGGCACACGTTCACCGCGCGGCGCAGGGTGCGCTTGTGGGCGACGACCACTTGGGCGTCGTCCCAGGGCATGCCGGCGCGGGCGAAGGCGGCGGCCACCGAGGAGACGGCGGGCACGACCTCGACCTCCAGGCCGAACTCGGGTGCGCGCAGGGTCCGTACGACGCCGAAGAAGCCGGGGTCGCCGTCGGCGAACACCACGGCGGTGCCGCGGTGGCCGGCGATGCGGCGGGCGGCGAGGGCGACGCTGCCGAGGCGGACGCGCTCGGCGGCGGGGGGCACCTCGGGCAGGACCAGGTGGTGGGGGGCGCCCGCCACGAGGGTGGCGGCGCCCAGTGCGCCGCGTGCCGCGTCGGTCAGCGGCGAGCCGTCCCAGCCGATCACCGTGACCCGGTCGGCCATCGTTGTCAGTCTCCAGGGGAAGTCGCAGGTCGTCAGGGGCGCGGTTCGTCGGGGGCGGCGTCCGCGGGCGGACTCCGTGAGGTTACCCGGTGGGGCCGCGGGGCGCGGCACGACGGGCCGCCGCCGGGTCCGGTCCCGCAGGTCAGTTCCAGTCCGGGAAGGAGGTGAATCCGCTGGTGTCGGCGAGTTCGTCCCCGGCGCCGTCCAGATCCTCGGGCAGCAGGCTCCAGACGATGAAGTCGGTGCGCACCTCGGTCCAGGTGCCGTCCTCGGTGCGTGTGCGGGCTATGCAGGCGCCGCGCAGCACGCCCTCGCTGATGCAGCCGATCTTCTGGGCGACCTGCTGGGAGGCGGTGTTGTCGGCGGCGGTGCGCAGTTCGACGCGCTCGAACTCCTGGTCGCCGAGCAGCCACTGGGCGGTGGCCAGGGCCGCTTCACTGGCGTAGCCCTCGCCGCGGGCCCAGGGGGCGATGACGTACGACAGCTCGGTGGACCTGATGTGCCAGTTGGTCTTGGTGAGCTGGACGATGCCGACCAGGCGCTGGGTGAGGAACTCGGTGACGGCGAGGTCGAGGCCGCGGCCGGTGGTGCGCTCGGCCGGGGCGTACTCGGTGATCCAGGAGCGTGCGCCGCTCTCGGTGAAGGGCTGGGGGACGTCGGTCCAGGCCGTGACCTGTTCGTCGTTCATCATCTCGGCCAGTGCGGGCACGTCGTCCTCGTCGAGAGGGCGCAGCACCAACCGCTCCGTGTTGATGGAGATGTTGGGGAAGGTGCTAGTCATGGCGCCGCTCCGTAACCTTCGGAAATGCCGTCAGGGCCTGCTGAACTGTCCAGCATGCAGCATGGGGCGGCCCGGCCGCACCACGGGGTCCACTCCCCGCGGAAGTGGACCCCGTGCGGTGCGGCGGGCGGCCGCGGCGCGGCTCAGAAGGCCGGGACGACCGCTCCGTCGTACTTGTCCTCGATGAACTTCTTCACCTCGGGCGAGGTGAGCAGCTTGGCGAGCTTCTTCACCCGGGGGTCGTTCTCGTCGCCCTTCTTCACGGCCAGGAAGTTGGCGTACGGGTTGCCCTTGGCGGACTCGGCGGCCAGGGCGTCCTTGGCCGGGCTGAGCTTGGCCTCCAGGGCGTAGTTGCCGTTGATCACCGCGGCGTCGACGTCACCGAGGGAGCGGGGCAGCTGGGCCGCCTCCAGCTCCTTGAACTTGAGGCCCTTGGGGTTGTCGGTGACGTCCTTGGGGGTCGCCTCGTAGCCGGCGCCGGCCTTCAGCTTGAGCAGGCCGTTGGCCTCCAGCAGCTTGAGCGCGCGGGCCTCGTTGGTGGTGTCGTTGGGAAGGGCGACGGTGGCGCCCTTCTTGAGGTCCGCGAGCTTCTTGACGCTCTTGGAGTAGACGCCGAGCGGCTCCAGGTGGACGGTGCCGCCGGGCACCGGCACGATGTCGGTGCCGTTCTTCTTGTTGAAGTCGTCCAGGTACGGCTTGTGCTGGAAGTAGTTGGCGTCGACCTGGCCCTGCTGGACGGCCGTGTTGGGGGTCACGTAGTCGGTGAACTCCTTGACCTCCAGCTTGAGGCCGGCCTTCTGCGCCAGGTGGTCCTTGACGTAGCCGAGGATCTCGCCCTGCGGGGTGGGGGTGGCGGCGACCGTCAGCGGGGCGTCGGCGTCGGACGTGTGGGAGCCGGAGCCGCAGGCGGTGAGCCCGAAGGTGAGGGCTCCGGCGGCCAGCGCGGCGGCGGTGATCTTGGCGGTGTTACGCACGAAAAGTGCCTTTCCTTGGGTGGTGCGGCCCCGTAGGGGTGTTACGGGGAGACGGGGGGTCGGCGCGGGCGGCGGCTCAGGCGACCTTGCCGACCTCGCCGGCGACCGGCTCGCCGGGCTTGAGCAGCCGCAGCCTGGGCGCCGGGCCCGAGCGGCCGCCGCGCCGGTGCAGGGAGCGGGCGGCGAAGTCGCCGGCGAACTGGATGAGCGAGATGACCACGGCGAGGATCGCCACGGTGATCCACATCAGCTGGGTCTCGAAGCGCTGGTAGCCGTAGCGGATGGCGATGTCGCCGAGGCCGCCGGCGCCGACCGTGCCGGCCATCGCGGAGTAGCCGATGAGGGCGACGATCGTGGTCGTGGTGGAGGCGATGAGGGACGGCAGCGCCTCGGGGACGAGGACCTTGCGCACGATGGTCCAGGTGTTGCCGCCCATCGCCTGCACGGCCTCGACCAGTCCGCCGTCCACCTCGCGCACGGCGGTCTCCACCAGCCGCGCGAAGAAGGGGATGGCGCCGATGGCCAGCGGCACGATGGCGGCCTCACGGCCGATGGTGGTCCCGGTGACCCAGCGGGTGAAGGTCATCAGGGCGACCATGAGGATGATGAAGGGCATCGAGCGGGCGATGTTCACCACCTGCCCGATGACCTTGTTCGCCAGCACGTTCTGCAGCAGGCCGCCCCGGTCGGTGAGGACGAGCAGGACGCCGAGCGGGAGTCCGGCGACCACCGCGACGAGGGTGGACCAGCCGACCATGTAGAGGGTGTCCCAACACGCCTGGGACAGCAGGGGCTGCATCTCGGACCAGGTCACTTGGCACCTTCCTTCACCAGCGGGCTCTCCTGGCCCACGACGTCGATCTGCAGGCCCTGCTCGCGCAGGAAGCCGATGGGCACGACGTTGTCCTCGTAGCGGCCGGGCAGTTCGATGCGCATCCGGCCGACCTGGAGGCCGGCGACGGTGTCGATGGCGGCGCCCAGGATCGATATGTCGATGTTGTAGGTGCGGGCGAGCTGCGAGACCACGGGCTGGGTGGCGGCCTCGCCGTGGAAGGTGACGTCGAGGACGGTGCGGTCGGCGCCGGTGGCCTCGCCGCCGACCGGGAAGAGCGCGGAGGCCAGCTGGGAGCCCGGGGTGGCGAGCAGTTCGCTGACCGTGCCGGACTCGACGACGCGGCCCTTCTCCATGAGCGCGGCCGAGTCGCAGATCGACTTCACGACGTCCATCTCGTGCGTGATGAGCAGGACGGTCAGGCCGAGCTGGCGGTTCAGGTCGCGCAGCAGCTGGAGGATGGAGCGGGTGGTCTCCGGGTCGAGGGCGCTGGTCGCCTCGTCGGAGAGCAGCACCTTGGGGTCGCCGGCCAGGGCGCGGGCGATGCCGACGCGCTGTTTCTGGCCGCCGGAGAGCTGGGCGGGGTAGGCGCCGGCCTTGTCGGCGAGGCCGACCAGGTCGAGCAGTTCCAGCGCCCTGCGGGAACGTTCCTTCCCCGACTTCCCGAGGATCTCCAGGGGCAGTTCGACGTTGTCCCGCACGGTGCGCGAGGACAGCAGGTTGAAGTGCTGGAAGACCATGCCGATCCGGGTGCGGGCCTGCCGCAGTTCCTTGCCGGCCCGCGGGCCGCGGCCGGCCAGGGCCGTGAGGTCCCGTCCGGCGACGGTGACCGTGCCGGAGGTGGGCCGCTCCAGCAGGTTGATGCAGCGGATCAGCGAGGACTTGCCGGCGCCGGACTGGCCGATGACGCCGTACACCTCGCCTTCGCGGACATGCAGGTCGACGCCGTCGAGGGCGGTGACCTCGCGACCGCGCGAGCGGTAGACCTTGGTGAGGCCCGATGTGGTGATCACGTGGGTTTCCGTCACTGTCGAGTGCGCGGCGCGTCGTGGGCGC
The DNA here is from genome assembly GCF_040644175.1 of Streptomyces sp. NPDC047017. Classification (NCBI taxonomy): domain Bacteria; kingdom Bacillati; phylum Actinomycetota; class Actinomycetes; order Kitasatosporales; family Streptomycetaceae; genus Streptomyces; species Streptomyces sp. NPDC047017. The sequence continues at coordinate 185,573 of NZ_JBEYVW010000016.1, forward strand.
CGGGCACGGCGTTCATGGTCGGGTGCGGCCGGAACGCGGCACGTCCTACGCGCTGTGGCGGGAAGGAACGTGCGCGCGGGCAGAGGCTCGGTCGCGGCCGCCGGGTGGACCGGACGGGGGCGCGGACATGAGCGGGCTCTCGCTTCGGGGCGCGAGGCGGGTGGTGCAGGGGCCCTCTAGAAGGCGCGCATTCGACGCACAGGACACATACAACGAGCACCGGGCGTCATGGTCGCCTCGGTCGCAGGGATGCGGCAGCTCGTCGTGGTCATGGGGCTCAGTAAACCAGACCGGCGCCGCGGGCACGGTCCCGCTGTCCGCATCCTGGACAGCCGCGGACACTCCGGGGGCGCTCCCGCGGACCTCCCCGGACACGCCCCCGACCAGCGGCGACACGGCCGGCGCGGGCCCGGCGGGTGTCCGGTGGGTGTCCGGCCGCCACCTCTCCGGGTGCGCCCGGCGGGGCGGGCTGTGGTCAACGCCACGGCCGTCCGCCCGCCCCGGCCGGCCGCGCCGCCGGGGCGGGCGCGATGGGGGTCTTCGGCCCGTAATAGGGTCGCAGCATGCTTGCTGCCCTGACGCTGGTGACCGGCGTCGCCGCCTTGCTGCTCGCCGCCTGGTGCGGCTGGGCGGCCTACCGCGACCAGCCGACGAAGGACTGGCACTTCATCGGCATGGCCGTGGTCTCGCTGCTCGCCCTGGTGCAGCTGGTGGTCGGGATCGTGGCGCTGGCGCGGGGCGAGCAGGCGGACCAGGGCACGACGATCTTCGTGGCGTACCTGATCGGCGCCGCCGCCTGCGTCCCGGCGGCGGGCTTCATGTCGCTGGCGGAGCGCACGCGCTGGGGCTCGGTGACGGTCGCGGCCGGCGGGATCGTGCTCGCCGTCCTGGAGGTACGGCTCTATGACATCTGGGGAGGCTGAGGTGGCGACATCCGGGGAGGCCGAGACGGCCACCGTGCGCGAGGAGCCGGCGAGGACCCGGCTCATCGGCGGCCCGGGCATCCTGCTGGTCTGGCTCTACGGCGTGATGGTCGTCGGCGCGGTCTCCCGCTCCGTCTACCAGATCGCCACCGACTTCGGCCGGGCCCCGCTCGCCTACTCGCTCTCGGCGCTGGCCGGGCTGGTCTACGGCTTCATCACGTACTCGCTGGTGCGCGGCGGGGAGAGGGCCCGCCGGACGGCGCTGGTGTGCTGCGCCGCCGAGCTGGTGGGGGTGGTGACGGTCGGGACCTGGACCCTTGTCGAACCGTCCGCGTTCGCGGACTCGACCGTGTGGTCGTACTACGGCATGGAGTACCTCTTCATTCCGGTGCTGCTGCCCCTGTCGGCGCTGCGCTGGCTGCGCAAGGCACGCCGGCCCCTCCCCGCCTAGGCGGTCGCCACGTACGCGCCGGCCGGCTTCTCCAGGAGGATCATCGGGACGCCCTCGGGGCTGTCGACGGTGCCCACCATCTGGTAGCCCACCCGCCGGTACAGCCGCAGGCTGCCCTCGCTGCGGTGGCCCGTGAACAGGCGGAACACGGTGGCGCCGTGCTGTTCGGACAGGGCCGCCTCGGCCGCGCGCAGCAGCCGGGCGCCGATGCCATGGCCCTGGAGGCGCGGGTGGACGCAGAGCCTGCCGATGCGGGCGGCGCCCTCCTCGGTGAGGCGGCCGCGCACCGAGCCGACCACCTCGTCCCCGAGCCGGGCCACGAAGAAGCAGTCCCGGGCGACCTCCGCGCGCAGCGAGTCCAGGGTCTGGACCAGCGGGTCGATGCGGTAGTTGCCGTAGAGCGCGGCCTCGCCCTGGAAGCACAGGTACTGCAGCTTGAGAATCTGCTCCGCGTCCTGCCCGGTCGCCGCAGAGATGGTCACGCTCATGCCCATGTGCGCACGCCTCCCGCTCACCTGATCACCTGTCGTCCCCCACTCCTATCCCCGTGCTCCACGAGCCGCAACCTCCGGCGCCAGCAAACGCCGCAGACATCCCAGACATCTGGAGCGTTCCGGGCCGAGGCTGCCCTGTGAGATACCCAACTCCCCCGCGATCTCCCGGTAGGTGAGGTCCCGCGGCGACAGCAGCGCCTCAAGCAGCCGGGGGCAGCGGCCGGGCAGCCGGCGCACCGCCTCGTGCAGGGCGCGCCCGCGGGCGGCGGCCAGGGCGAGGTGCTCGGGGCCTCGCTCGCTGTCCTCGGCGGGCTCCAGGCCGTACGGCCGCTCGATGCTGACGGTGCGTCGGGTGCGGCGCGCCTCGGAGCGGACGGCCTTGCGCAGCCAGCCCTGCGGGTCGCGCGGCGGGCCGTCCGCCTCCAGGCGCTCCAGCAGGCGCAGCCAGACCGCCTGTTCCAGGTCGCCCGGCTCCGTTCCGGCGGCATGTGCCTCCGCCGAAGCCTCGGCGAGGAGCAGGGGGCGCAGGGCGGCGAGCAGGTCGGGTGTCATATGCGGCACGACGCGGCCGCCCCGGCGGAAGTTGCCGAAGCGGCCGTGGGTTCACCCCGACGAGGGCGGGTCGGTTCAGTGGTTGACGCCGCGGCGGCGCAGGAAGTCCTCGCGGGCGAGCAGCGCGGTGTCGGCGTTGTCGGTGAAGATGCCGTCGACGCCGGTCGCGAAGTACTCCTGGAACACGGCGAAGGAGTTGCCGTAGGCGTCCGGGGCCGTGCCCTTGCGGAACTTCGGCGGCAGGAAGGGGTTCTCGTTGCGCAGGGTGTAGGGGTGCAGCACCAGGCCGGCGGCGTGCGCGTCGCGCACCAGCGTGCTGGGCCGGCCGAGGTCGCCGTCGGGGCGCTTGGGGATGACGAGGTCGGTGGTGGGGCCGATGCCCTGCGCGTAGGAGGCGATCTCCTTGAGGCCCTCGGGGGTGATCAGGTCGGCGACCGTGCGCGGGTCGCCGGTGGCGACGAAGTCGTACGGGCGGCTGCCCGCGTCCGACAGCAGCACCACGAGCGGGTTGCCGACGAGCCGGTTCAGCCGCTGGATGCTGGTGGGTTCGAAGGACTGCAGGATGACCGGCGCGTCCTTGCCGTCCTTGCCGTGCCGGCGCAGCAGCTTCGCGACGCGCTCCTCCAGGCCGAGGCCCAGGGCGCGGAAGTAGGTGGGGTGCTTGGTCTCCGGGTAGATCCACACCTGCCGGCCGCGCCTGCGGGTCTGCTCGTCCTGCCAGACGAGGACCTCTTCGAAGGTGGGGATCTGCCAGCGGCCGTTGTAGAGGGTGTTGTGCGGGCGGTTGGCCGGGATGCGTTCGACCGCGCGCAGCCGCTTCAGCTCGGCGAGGGTGAAGTCCTCGGTGAACCAGCCGGTGGTGGGCACCCCGTCGAGGGTCTTGGTGGTCCTGCGGGCGGCGAACTCGGGGTGGTCCGCGACGTCGGTGGTGCCGCCGATCTCCGGCTCGTGCCGGCACACCAGATGGCCGTCCCGGGTGGGTACCAGATCGCCGGCCTCGACGACATGGGCGCCGAGGTCGAGGGCCAGGTCGTAGGAGCCGAAGGTGTGCTCGGGCCGGTAGCCGCTGGCGCCCCGGTGGCCGATGACGGTCGGCACGGGCAGGCTGCGCAGACCGCCGCCCCGGTGGCCGGCGCCCCGGCTTCCCGCCGCACCGCCCTGGCCCGCCCCGCCCTGGCCGACACCGCCCGTACCGGCACCGCCCTCGGCGGCCCCCGCCGTGCCGGGCAGGCCGAGGACCGCTCCCCCGGCGCCGAGCACCGCGGCACCGAGCAGCGCCCGGCGTCCGGTGCCGCCGCCCGTCGGCTCGCCGGACTCCCGCGTCGCCGCCCGCTCGTCCGGCTGCTGCGTCCCCATGAATGACCGCCTCCTGGTCTGGTGTCGCCTGGTCTCGTGTCGTCGGTGCGCGCCGATCGTAGGGGCGCGGGGATGACGGCCGGGAGACCGCGGACGGAACAGGGGGGTGCCGCCGGATGACGTACCGGCCCGGCGGGTGGTGCCCGTAATGTGCGTCACATCGTGCAGGGGCGGTCACCAGGCTGTGACGAGCCTTGTGCGCAGGTGAACGTACCGTCAACAGTGCGTAAGAGGCGGTGAGCCCGATGTGCATTCCGACCCGGGCCGCGAGTATCGTCCTCACCTGCACAGATCCAGAGAGAACCCAGAGAACCCCTTGACACCGGAGGGCCTGTTGTCCCGCTTCGCGCTCATCAAGGCAGTGCTCGGCCCGATCATGCGCCTGATGTTCCGGCTCCGGGCGGAGGGCGCGGAGCGCATTCCCGGCGAGGGCCCGGTCATCCTGGCCGGCAACCACCTCACGTTCATCGACTCGATGATCCTGCCGCTGGTCTGCGACCGTCAGGTCTTCTTCATCGGCAAGGACGAGTACGTCACCGGCAAGGGGTTCAAGGGCCGCCTGATGGCCTGGTTCTTCACCGGCGTCGGCATGGTCCCGGTCGACCGGGACGGCGGCCGGGGCGGGGTCGCGGCGCTGATGACCGGCCGCCGGATCCTGGACGAGAACAACATCTTCGGCATCTACCCGGAGGGCACCCGCTCCCCCGACGGCCGCCTGTACCGGGGGCGCACGGGCATCGCGCGGCTGACGCTGATGACCGGCGCCCCGGTGGTGCCGTTCGCGATGATCGGCACGGACAAGCTGCAGCCGGGCGGCTCGGGGCTGCCCCGGCCGGGCAAGGTCACCGTGCGGTTCGGTGAGCCCATGGAGTTCTCGCGGTACGAGGGCATGGACCGGGACCGGTATGTGCTGCGGGCGGTGACCGACTCGGTGATGACGGAGGTCATGCGGCTGTCGGGGCAGGAGTACGTGGACATGTACGCCACCAAGGCGAAAGCGGCGTAGGCCGCCGGCGGTTGTGCGGGGCTCCTCCGCGGGGTTTCGCCGTGGTGCCGGGTGCGGGTTCGTTGTGGCTGCGCGCGCAGTTCCCCGCGCGCCCCTTCGGGGCGCTTCTCGGTTGGAGTTCTACAGTTTCTGGCCCTTCAGCAGGAACCATGCGGCTGCCGCCGTGGCCAGGAGGACGGCCGCGCCGGCGCCCGAGGCCAGGTGGAGGCCGTGGACGAAGGCGTCGCGGGCCGCGCTGAGCATGGCTTCCGCGGTGGGGGCCGGCAGGCCCGCCGCCGTCTCCACCGCGCCGCCCAGTGACTCGTGGGCCTGCGGCGGGGTGCCGCTCGGGCCGGTGAAGCCGCGGTAGGCGGCCGTCACGATCGAGCCGAGCAGGGCGATGCCCAGGGCCGCGCCGAGTTCGTACGCCGTCTCGGAGACCGCCGAGGCGGCGCCCGCCTGGTCCTTGGGCACGCTGGAGAGGATCACGTCGGCGGTCACCGTGAAGGAGAGGCCGGCGCCGACGCCGACCACCAGCAGGGCCGCGCCGAGCAGCGGATAGCCGGTGGAGGCGCTGAGCGTGGTCAGCGCCGCGAGGGCCAGTCCGACCGCGGCCAGGCCGCCGGAGACCACGGCCCGCACCGAGAAGCGGCGCGCGGCCTGCCCGGCCACGAGTCCGGCCGCCACCGCGCCCACCGCGGCGGGCAGTTCGGCCAGGCCCGCCTCGAACGGCCTCCTGCCCTGGACCAGTTGCAGGTACTGGGAGAGGAAGAAGACCAGTCCGGACATGCCGAGGACGGTCAGCAGGTCGGCGAGGACGGCGCCGCTGAAGCCGCGGTTGCGGAACAGCCGCATGTCCAGCAGCGGCCGGGGCATGGTCAGCTGGCGGCGGGCGAACCCGTACAGTCCGGCCGCGCCGAGGAGTCCGGCGCCGAGCACCGCCGGGCCGAAGCCGTGCGCGGCGGCCTCCTTGACCGCGTACACGGTGGCGATCATGCCGACCAGCGACAGCAGGACGCTGGCCAGGTCCCACGGGCCCGGGTCCGGGTTGCGGGACTCGGGCAGCAGCTTGGCGCCGACCAGGACGAGGACCGCCATCACCGGCAGGTTGATCAGGAAGACCGAGCCCCACCAGAAGTGTTCGAGCAGGAAGCCGCCGGCGATCGGGCCGACGGCCATGCCGGCGGAGGCGGCCGCGCCCCAGACGCCGACGGCGAGGCTGCGCTCGCGCGGGTCGTGGAAGAGGTTGCGGATCAGGGCGAGCGTGGCCGGCATCAGGGTGGCGCCGGCGACGCCGAGCAGCGCCCGCGCCAGGATCATCATCTCCGGTGATCCGGCGTAGGCGTTGAGCACGGAGATCGCGCCGAAGGCGACGGCGCCGACGAGCAGGATCCGCTTGCGGCCGATGCGGTCGCCGAGGCTGCCCATGGAGACGAGCAGGCCGGCGATGACGAACGAGTAGACGTCGCCTATCCACAGCAGTTGGGTGCCCGAGGGCCGCAGGTCCTCGCTGATGTAGGGCGTCGCGAGACCGAGGACGGTCGCGTCGACGGCCACCAGCAGCACGGCCAGCACGAGGACGGCCAGCGCGAGCCAGCGGCCCGGCCGCTTCTCCGCTTCCGCCGTGTTCGCCGGCTGCAGGGTGCTGGTCATGGTTCCTCTCTCCGTAGTGCGCCGCCGAGCAGCAGCTCGACGATCATGTAGGTGAAGTCCTTGCCGGCCACCCGGCCCTCGGTCACGGCCCAGGCGCCGGAGGCCATCAGGCCGTACAGCGCCTCGGTGAGCCAGGCCGGGGTCAGGTCGATGCGGAACTCGCCGCTCGCCTGGCCGCGCCGGAACAGGGCCTCGATCCGCTCGTCGATCCGGGCCCAGCCCGCGTTCCGCTCCTCGCCCTCGAACAGCTGGTTCTCGGTGTAGAGGAAGGCCAGCAGGCCGGCCGCGGGCTCCGTCTCCCGGATGAGCCGGGTCACGGCGTCGCGTGCCGGGCCCTCGTGCGGGCGGGCGGCGTCCAGTGCCGCCTCGCACTCGGCGATGCCCAGCGACTCCAGGGCCCGCACCAGCGCGTCGCGCCCGGCGAAGTGCCGGTGCAGCGTGGCCCGGCTGATCCCGGCCGCCTTGGCGACCTCGTCCATGGTCGCGGTGGACTTGCGGGTCAGCAGGGCCGCGGCGGTGCGCAGCACGTGGTCACGATCGACAGCCATGAGACAAGGGTAACCCATATGAGACACAGATGTCTCATGAAGGGTGTGGATGTCTCGATCAGGACGGTCGTGGCCGGATCAGTGCCAGGGGAGCTGGGCGCGGCGCTCCCAGTAGGCGCGCGGGTCCTCGGCCAGGGCGTCGAGGCGGGCGGCCTGGTCCGGGTCCAGGTCCACGGCCGGGGCGTGCAGATTGGAGGCGAGTTGGTCGAGGGTGGCCGCGCCGGACAGGACGACGCCCGCCCAGGGGCGGCGCAGGACCAGGGCGAGGGCGAGGGCGTCGCAGCCGTACCCGGTCTCCCGGGCCGCCTCGCGCAGCGGCTCGGGGGCGTGCGGTCCGGCCAGCCGCCCGTTGGCCATGCCCTCCTTGACGATCACGGTCAGCCCGGCGTCGTGCGCCTCGGCGAGCGCGGGCCCGGCGGAGGTCTCCAGGGCGTTGTACGTGGACTGGACGGTGGAGAACAGGGGCTCGCCGTCGACGGTCACGGCCAGCGCGGCGCGGATCGCGTCGGCCTGGGCGGGTCCGCTGGTGGAGAAGCCGACGGTCAGGCCGCAGGCCGCGGCCTCGGCGAGGCGGGCGTGCAGTTCCTTGTCGGTGAGGGCCGGGCTGTCCGGGGTCACCGAGTGGATCTGGTAGAGGTCGAGCCGGTCCCCGAGCAGTGCGGCGCTCTCGGCGCGCTGGCGTTCGTAGGTGGCCGGGCCGTGGTCCTTGACCTCGTGCCGGTCGGCGTCGGTGCGCCAGCCGGCCGTGTAGGTGTAGCCCCACTTGCTGCCGATCACGACGTCGTCGGTCCCGGGGCGGGCCGCCAGCCAGGACGCGAGGAACTCCTCGGAGCGGCCGTAGGAGCGGGCCACGTCGACGTACCGGACGCCCTGGGCGTAGGCCGCGTCCAGCAGGTCGTGGGTCCGGGCGCGCAGGGCCTCGACACCGCGGTCCGGCCCGAGGTCCCGCTCCCGGCCGAGGTTGATGTAGCCGGGGCGGCCGACGGCGGCGAGGCCCAGGCCGAGGTGGCAGGTCGGGGTCGTGGCGTGCGCGAGACGGGCGAAGGGCATCGCGGGCTCCGTTGAGTCGGCTGCGTACTGCGACCAACGTACCCGCGATGCCCCGGCCGCTACTTCTTGGCGTCCGCCCACGCGTGCTGGGCGGCCACGTCCGCCTTGACCTCGGCGAGCTGGACGGCGACCGCGCTCGGGGCGGTGCCGCCGCGTCCGTCGCGGGAGGCGAGGGCGCCCGGGACGTTCAGGACGGTGCGCACCTCGGGGGTGAGGTGGGCGGAGATCTTCGCGAACTGCTCGTCGGTCAGCTCGTCGAGTTCCTTGCCCTCGGCCTCGGCGGCCTTGACGCACTCGCCGGCCACCTCGTGCGCCACCCGGAACGGCACCCCCTGCTTGACCAGCCACTCGGCGATGTCGGTGGCCAGCGAGAAACCGGCCGGGGCCAGCTCCGCCATCCGCTCGCGGTGGACGGTCAGCGTGGCCATCATGCCGGTGAAGGCGGGCAGCAGGACCTCCAGCTGGTCGCAGGAGTCGAAGACGGGCTCCTTGTCCTCCTGGAGGTCGCGGTTGTAGGCGAGCGGGAGGGCCTTGAGGGTGGCGAGCAGGCCGGTCAGGTTGCCGATGAGGCGGCCGGACTTGCCGCGCGCCAGCTCCGCGATGTCCGGGTTCTTCTTCTGCGGCATGATCGACGAGCCGGTGGAGAAGGCGTCGTGCAGGGTCACGAAGGAGAACTCCTTCGTGTTCCAGATGATGACCTCCTCCGCGATCCGGGAGAGGTTCACCCCGATCATCGCGGTGATGAAGGCGAACTCGGCGACGAAGTCCCGGGAGGCCGTGCCGTCGATGGAGTTGCCGGCGCTGCCGCGCTCGAAGCCGAGGTCGCGCGCCACCGCCTCCGGGTCCAGGCCGAGCGAGGACCCGGCCAGCGCGCCCGAGCCGTACGGCGACACGGCGGTCCGCTCGTCCCACTGGCGCAGCCGCTCGGCGTCCCGGGACAGGGCCTGGACGTGGGCGAGGACATGGTGGGCGAAGAGCACGGGCTGGGCGTGCTGGAGGTGGGTGCGGCCGGGCATGGCCACGTCCGGGTGGGCCTCGGCCAGGCCGATCAGCGCGTCCTGGAGGCCGGCGATCAGGGAGGCGATGATCCGGGCGTGGTCGCGCAGGTACATGCGGAAGAGGGTGGCGACCTGGTCGTTGCGGGAGCGGCCGGCACGCAGCTTGCCGCCCAGGTCGGCGCCGAGGCGCTCCAGCAGGCCGCGCTCCAGGGCGGTGTGCACGTCCTCGTCGGCGATGGTGCCGGTGAAGGAACCGTCCGCGACGTCCGCTTCGAGCCGGTCCAGGCCCGCGAGCATGCGGGCCAGCTCGTCCTCGGTGAGCAGGCCCGCCGTGTGCAGCACGCGGGCGTGGGCGCGCGAACCGGCGATGTCGTAGGGCGCGAGCCGCCAGTCGAAGTGGACGGACGCGGACAGCTTCGCCAGGGCCTCGGCGGGACCGTCGGCGAAACGGCCGCCCCAGAGCCGTACGTCACCGCTGTTGCTGCTCACTTGCGCTGCTCCTCGGGGTGGGGGTGCACGAACCGTGCCTGCTCACGGCGCCTGCTCACGATGTGCATGATTATGCAGAACTCTGCATGATTCGTCAATCGGCCGAGGTGCCGTCGCCGCTGCCGCCGTCTACGGTCTGAGCCATGCGCCCCGGTGTCGCCGTCGCCCTCGCGTCCCTGTCCCTGCTCGTGCTCGGCGCCGTGCCCGCCGGTGCGCCGCCGCTGCCCCAGCGGATGCGGGACACCGGGGGCGGCACCCAGCTGATCACCGCCCGCGCGGCCCGCGCCGGCGCGACCACGGGCACGCTCACCTGGTGGGACCTGCGCGGCGGCCGGTGGACGCGGACCGGCTCGGCGCCCGCCCGCTTCGGGGCGAAGGGGCTCGTCGAGGGCACGGCGCGGCGGCAGGGGACGGACACCACGCCGACCGGGCTGTACACGCTGCCGTTCGCGTTCGGCGTCCGGGCCGCCCCGCCCGGCACCCGGATGCCGTACCGGCGGGCGGGCCGTGATGCCTGGTGGTGCGAGGACAACGCCTCCCGTGCCTACAACCGCTGGACCCGGCCGCGCGCCGCCGACTGCCGGGCCGCCGAGTCCGAGCACCTGGCCTCCTCTCCGCGGCAGTACGCCTACGCGCTCGTCGTCGGCTTCAACTACGACCGTCCGGTGCGCGGCCGCGGGGCGGGGATCTTCCTGCACGTCCAGGGGCGCGGGCCGACGGCGGGCTGCGTGTCGGTGCCCGAGGACGCCATGCGGCGCCTGCTGGCCTGGGCCGATCCCGCGCGCCGGCCGCACCTGGCGATCGGGACGGCGAGCGGGGCGACGGCGCTCACCCGGTACTGAGGCGCGCGCACCCGCTGCTGAAGGAGACCGTGCGGCAGCGCTGAGGGGGCAGTGCGGTGGCGCCGCTGAACGCCCGGCGGGCGGGCCGCGTATCTGTGGGCCGAGGGCCGACCCCACGGAGGAACCGTGACCACCACGCTCGCCGGCAGCCGCGCCGCCCGGCGCCGGACGACGCACCGGATCCGCCCGCGCCGCTCCCCCGCCGTCCCGCTGCTGCTCGCCATGTGGGCGGGCGCGGCCGGCGTGCTGTGGCTGTGGTGGACGGACACCCCGGCCGTCACCGGCACCGGCGGCCGGGTCCTCGACGCGGGCCGGATCACCGGCCTGCTCGCCGGCTACCTGCTGGCGCTGGTGGTGCTCCAGATGGCACGGGTGCCCGCCCTGGAGCGGCGGGTGGGCTCCGACCGGGTGGCCCGCCGGCACGCGGCGAGCGGCCGCTACACGCTCTGCCTGGTCCTCGCGCACGTCTTCCTCACCATGTGGGGGTACGCGCTCCAGGCGGGCCGGTCGCTCGGTGACGTCGTCCGGCAGACCGCCGACTCCGTCGAGCAGCTGCCCGACGTGGGCAAGGCCGCCGTCGGCACCGGCCTGCTGGTGCTGATCGGGCTGGTCTCGGCCGGTCCGGTGCGCCGCCGGATGCCCTACGACACGTGGTACCACGTGCACCTGGGCACGTACGCGGCGGTCTTCCTGACGTTCTGGCACCAGATCGGCACCGGCAACGACTTCGCCGTGGCACCGGCCGCGAAGACCTTCTGGTACGGCCTCTACGGCACGGTGACCGCCCTCGTCCTGTGGTACCGGGTGGTGACCCCGGTGCGGCTGAACCTCAAGCACCGGATGCGCGTCGAAGCGGTCGTCGAGGAGAGCCCGGGGATCGTGTCGGTGCTGATCTCCGGCCGGAGGCTGCACCGGATGGGCGCCGAGGCCGGGCAGTTCTTCCGCTGGCGGTTCCTGGCGCCGGGCCTGCGCTTCAGTTCGCACCCGTACTCGCTGTCCGCGGCGCCCCGCCCGGGCCTGCTGCGCATCACCGTGAAGGCGGTCGGCGACCACAGCGGGCGGCTGCGCGCGCTCCCGCCCGGCACCCGGGTGTGGGCGGAGGGGCCGTACGGCGCGCTGACCGCCGCGCGGCGCAGCCGGGGCAAGGTGCTGCTGGTGGCGGGCGGGGTCGGCATCACCCCGATGCGGGCGCTGTTCGAGACGCTGCCGGGCGCGGCCGGTGACATCACCCTGCTCTACCGGGCCAGCAGCACCCGGGACCTGGCCCTGTGGGGCGAGCTGGCCGCGATCGCCGACGAGCGGGGCGCCCGGCTGATGTACGCCGTCAACAGCCCGGACGGCACACGTCCCGACATCTCCGCCGAGTCCCTGCGGCGCAAGATCGGCGGCATCGAGCGGTACGACGTCTTCCTGTGCGGGCCGCCCGGTTTCGCGCGGTCGGTGTACGAGGCGCTGCGCGACGCGGGGGTCCCCGCCCGCCGTATCCACCACGAGTCGTTCGCGATGTGAGCGACACACGTCAGGAGAGTGGAAGCGATGAGGAAGAGCCATCCCCTGCGGCGCGCGGTGCTGGCCGGTGCCGCCACCGTGTCCGGGATCGTGCTGCTGCTGTCCCTGAAGCCGGCCGCCGGGCCGGACGCCGCGTCGGCCGCGGGACCGGCGCCGCGGCCCACCTCGGCGGCGCCGGGGCCACCGCGGGGCGGCACCGGCGCGGGCACCCGGACCGTCACCGGTGACGCGGCGCGCACCCCGTACGGCGAGGTGCAGGTGCGGCTGACGGTGCGCGGCCGTGTGGTCGTCGGGGCCGAGGCGGTCGAGGCGCCCGCGGGCGGTCTCAGCGACCAGAAGACGGCCCTGGCCGTGCCGAAGCTGAACCGGGAGGCGGTCGCCGCGCAGAGCGCCGACATCGACGCGGTGTCCGGGGCGACGTACACCAGCGGCGGCTACCGTACGTCGCTCCAGTCGGCGCTGGACCGGGCCGGTGGCTGAGACCGCGGCCCCGGCCGTGCTGCGGCACGCGGAGGAGGTCATGGGCACGGTCTTCTCCTTCGCCGTGCACGGCGGGGAGGAGGGGGCGGTGCGGGCGGCGCTCGGCGAGGCCGTCGCCGCGCTGCACCGGGCCGACGCGCTGTTCAGCACCTACCGCGCCGGCAGCGAGGTCTCCCGGCTGGCCCGCGGCGAGATCACCGTGGCCCGGTGCGCCCCGGAGGTCGCCGAGGTGCTCGCGCTGGGCGCCGCGGCGGAACGGGTCAGCGAGGGCTGGTTCGGGCTGCGCCACCGGGGGCCGCTGGACCCGACGGGCGTCGTCAAGGGCTGGGCGGCCGAGCGGGCGGCCCGGCGGATCGCGGCGGCAGGCGCGGACGGGGTCAGCGTCAACGGCGGCGGGGACGTGCAGGTGCTGGGCACGGCCGGCCGGGACCGGCCGTGGCGGATCGGGGTGGCCGATCCGCTGCGCCCGGGCGGGCTGGCCGCGGTGGTCTCGGCGGCCGGCGCGGCGGAGCTGGCCGTGGCCACCTCCGGCAGCGCCGAGCGCGGCGCCCACATCCACGACCCGCGCACCGGGCGTCCCGCCGCCACCGACCTGCTCGCGGTCACCGTGGTGGCGCCCCGCCTGACCTGGGCGGACTGCTGGGCGACGGCCGCGTTCGCACGCGGCGCGCGGGACGGGGCGGCCTGGCTGGAGTCCCTGCCGGGGGTGGAAGCGCTGCTGATCACGGCGGACGGGCGGACGCGGGGCACGGCGGGGCTGGGGGCCTGGCTCGGGTGAGCGGCCCGCACCCGCCCGGCGACCGCATCGGCGTCCGTCCGAGTGACCGCCTCGGCGTCTGCCTCGGTGACCGCCCGGGCGTCCGCCCTGGAGTCCGTCTCGGCGTCCGCCTCAGTGACCGCCCCGGTGACCGCCTCGGCGGTCGCCTCAATGACCGCCCCGGTGACCGCCTCTGCGTCCACCTCAATGACCGCCCCGGTGACCGCCTCTGCGTCCACCCCAATGACCGCCCCGGTGACCATCTCGGCGTCCACCCCAATGACCGCCCCGGTGACCGCCTCTGCGTCCACCCCAATGACCGCCCCGGTGACCATCTCGGCGTCCACCCCAATGACCGCCCCGGTGACCATCTCGGCGTCCACCCCAATGACCGCCCCGGTGACCACCTCGGCGTCCACCCCAATGACCGCCCCGGTGACCACCTCGGCGTCCACCCCAATGACCGCCCCGGCGACCACCTCGGCGGTCACCCCAATGACCGCCCCGGCGTCCGTCTCAGTGACCCGCCCGGTGACCGCCCCCGGCGTTCGCCTGGGTGACCCGCACGGGCGGCCGTCCGGCGGCCGTCTCAGTGGCCGTTCTGCGCCAGTCGCAGCAGATGGTCCGCCAGGGCCTGGCCGCCGGTCGGGTCGCGGCTGATCAGCAGCAGGGTGTCGTCGCCGGCGATGGTGCCGAGGATGTCCTGCAGTTCGGCCTGGTCGATGGCGGACGCCAGGAACTGGGCGGCCCCCGGCGGGGTGCGCAGGACCACGAGGTTCGCCGACGCCTCCGCCGAGATCAGCAGTTCCTGGGAGAGCCGCCGCATCCGCTCCTCCTTGGCGGACTCCCCCAGCGGCGCGCGCGGGGTGCGGAAACCGCCCTCGCTCGGCACCGCGTAGATGAGGTCGCCGTCGTTGTTGCGGATCTTCACCGCGTTCAGCTCGTCGAGGTCGCGCGAGAGCGTCGCCTGGGTGACACTCAGCCCGTCGTCGGCCAGCAGCTTGGCCAACTGGCTCTGCGAGCGCACCGGTTGCCGGTTGAGGATGTCCACGATCCGGCGGTGGCGTGCGGTGCGGGTCTGCGGCAGGGCGGGTCCGGCGCCCGACGCGTCCGCGTGCCCGTGGTCCTGTGCCTGACTCATCGTCGTCCCATTCTCCGGATCATCCGTCCCCGTCGGCCGCGTCGGCCCCGTCCAGGATGCCGGGCAGCGCCCGCAGGAACGCGTCCACGTCGTCGTCGCCGAGGTTCAGCGGCGGCATCAGCCGGATGACGTCGGGAGCGGGCGCGTTCACGAGGAAGCCGGCCTCCTGGGCCGCCTGCTGCGCGTGTGGCGCGTGCGGCCCGGTGAGCACGATACCCAGGAGCAGGCCCGCGCCCCGGACGTGGTCGATCAAGGGGTGGCCCAGCGCCTCGATTCCCCCGCGCAGCGCCTCGCTCTGCCGCTTGACGTTCTCCAGCAGGCCCTCGCCGGCGATGGTGTCGAGGACGGCGAGTCCGGCGGCGCAGGAGACCGGGTTGCCGCCGAAGGTGGTGCCGTGCTGGCCGGGCCGGAGCAGGTCGGCGGCGCGGCCGAAGGCGACGGTCGCGCCGAGCGGCAGCCCGCCGCCGAGGCCCTTGGCCAGGGTGACGACGTCCGGCAGGACGCCCTCGTGGGCCTGGTACTCGAACCAGTGGCCGGTCCGGCCGATGCCGGTCTGCACCTCGTCCAGGACGAGCAGCGCGCCGGTGGCGGCGGTGATCGCGCGGGCCGCCTTCAGATAGCCGGGCGGCGGCACGACCACGCCCATCTCGCCCTGGATGGGCTCGATGACCACCAGGGCGGTGTCCTCGGTGACGGCGGCGGCCAGCGCCTGCGCGTCGCCGTAGGGCACGTGCGTGACGTCGCCGGGCAGCGGCCGGAAGGGTTCCTGCTTGCCGGGCTGGCCGGTCAGCGCCAGGGCGCCCATGGTGCGGCCGTGGAAGCCGCCGTGGGTGGCGACCATGTGGGTGCGCCCGGTGAGCCGGCCGATCTTGAAGGCGCCCTCGTTGGCCTCGGCGCCCGAGTTGCAGAAGAACACCTTGCCGTCGCGGCCGAAGTGCTGGAGCAGCCGTTCGGCGAGTGCGACGGGCGGTTCGGCGACGAACAGGTTGGAGACGTGCCCGAGGGAGGCGATCTGCCGGCTCACGGCCTCGACGACGGCCGGATGGGCGTGGCCGAGCGCGTTGACGGCGATGCCGCCGACGAAGTCCACGTACTCCTTGCCGTCTGCGTCCCACAGCCGGGTGCCCGCGCCGCGGACCAGGGGCAGCCGGGGCGTGCCGTAGTTGTTCATCAGCGCGCCCTGCCAGCGGGCGGTCAGTTCGGCGTTGCTCACGACTCCCCCTCGTCGTCCGGCACGACCATCGTGCCGATGCCTTCGTCGGTGAAGATCTCCAGCAGGATCGAGTGCTGGACCCGGCCGTCGATGACGCGGGCGGTCGTCACGCCGTTGCGTACGGCGTGCAGGCAGCCCCGCATCTTCGGCACCATGCCCGAGGACAGGTCCGGCAGCAGTTTCTCCAGCTCGCTCGCGGTGAGCCGGCTGATCACCTCGTCGGAGTGCGGCCAGTCCTCGTAGAGGCCCTCGACGTCGGTGAGGACCATGAGGGTCTCGGCGCCCAGTGCCGCAGCGAGTGCCGCAGCCGCCGTATCAGCATTGACGTTGTAGACATGTCCGTCGTCCTGGGAGCGGGCGATCGAGGAGACGACCGGGATGCGGCCGTCGGCGAGCAGGGCCTCGATCGCGCCGGTGTCGATCGCGGTGATCTCGCCGACCCGGCCGATGTCGACGCGTTCGCCGTCGATCTCGGGGGTGTGCCGGGTGGCGGTGATGGTGTGCGCGTCCTCGCCGGTGAGGCCGACGGCGAGCGGGCCGTGCTGGTTGAGCAGGCCGACCAGTTCGCGCTGGACCTGACCGGCCAGCACCATCCGTACGACGTCCATGGCGTCCTCGGTGGTGACGCGCAGGCCCGCCTTGAACTCGCTGACGATGCCGTGCCGGTCGAGGGCGGCGCTGATCTGGGGGCCGCCGCCGTGCACGACGACCGGCTTGAGGCCGGCGTGCCGCAGGAACACCACGTCCTGGGCGAAGGCGGCCTTGAGTTCCTCGTCGACCATGGCGTTGCCGCCGAACTTGATGACGACCGTCCTGCCGTGGTGGCGGGTCAGCCAGGGCAGTGCCTCGATGAGGATCTGCGCTTTCGGCAGGGCGGTGTGCTTGCGGGTCGCGGTCATGAGGAGTACGCGCTGTTCTCGTGGACGTAGTCGGCGGTGAGGTCGTTGGTCCAGATGGTGGCGGTCTCGGTGCCGGCGGCGAGGTCGGCGACGATGTGCACCTCGCGGTAGCGCATGTCGACCTTCTCGCGGTCCTCGCCGACGCCGCCGTTCTTGCACACCCACACGCCGTTGATGGCGACGTTGAGCCGGTCGGGCTCGAAGGCGGCCTTCGTGGTGCCGATCGCGGAGAGCACCCGGCCCCAGTTGGGGTCCTCGCCGTGGACGGCGCACTTGAGGAGGGTGTTGCGGGCGATGGAGCGGCCCACCTCGACGGCGTCGTCCTCGGTCGCGGCGTTGACCACCTCGACCTGGATGTCCTTGCTGGCGCCCTCGGCGTCCCCGATGAGCTGGCGGCCCAGGTCGGCGCAGACGGTGCGTACGGCCTCGGCGAAGTCGTCCTCGGCCGGGGTGATGCCGCTGGAGCCGGAGGCGAGCAGCAGCACGGTGTCGTTGGTGGACATGCAGCCGTCGGAGTCGACCCGGTCGAAGGTGACCTCGGTGGCGGCGCGCAGCGCCCTGTCCAGGGCGGCGCTGTCGAGGTCGGCGTCGGTGGTGAGGACGACGAGCATGGTGGCCAGGCCCGGGGCGAGCATGCCGGCGCCCTTGGCCATGCCGCCGACGGTCCAGCCGTCCCGGCCGGCCACGGACGTCTTGTGCACGGTGTCGGTGGTCTTGATGGCGATGGCGGCCTTCTCGCCGCCGTGCTCGCTCAGTGCCGCGGCGGCCGTCTCGACGCCCGGCAGCACCTTGTCCATCGGCAGCAGGGTGCCGATCAGCCCGGTGGAGCAGACGGCGACCTCGACGGCGCCGACGCCGAGCACCTCGGCGGCCTTCTCGGCGGTGGCGTGGGTGTCCTGGAAGCCCTTGGGGCCCGTACAGGCGTTGGCGCCACCGGAGTTGAGGACCACGGCGGACAGCCGACCGGTCCCGAGGACCTGCTCGGACCACTGCACCGGGGCGGCCTTGACGCGGTTGGAGGTGAAGACGCCCGCGGCGGCGCGGCGGGGCCCGGTGTTGACCACGAGGGCCAGGTCCGGGTTGCCGTTCTCCTTGATCCCGGCGGCGATGCCCGCCGCCGTGAATCCCTGTGCGGCCGTGACGCTCACGGTGCGACTCCGATCGTGGAAA
Organism: Streptomyces sp. NPDC047017; assembly: GCF_040644175.1. Taxonomy (NCBI): domain Bacteria; kingdom Bacillati; phylum Actinomycetota; class Actinomycetes; order Kitasatosporales; family Streptomycetaceae; genus Streptomyces; species Streptomyces sp. NPDC047017. Next base: position 203,083 of record NZ_JBEYVW010000016.1, read on the forward strand.
GTCCGGTGGTCTCGTCGAGCCCGAGGGCGATGTTCATGCTCTGCACGGCACCGCCCGCGGTGCCCTTGGTCAGGTTGTCGATGGCGCTGATCGCGATCACGCGGTGCGCGGCCGGGTCGTACGCCACCTGGAGCTGGGCGGCGTTGGAGCCGTACACGGCGGCGGTGGCAGGCCACTGCCCCTCGGGCAGCAGGTGCACGAACGGTTCGTCGGCGTACGCCTTGTGGTAGGCGGCGCGCACGGCCTCGGCGGTGACGCCCGGCCGGGCCTTGGCGCTGCACGTGGCGAGGATGCCGCGGGGCATCGGGGCGAGGGTGGGCGTGAAGGAGACGGTGACCGGCTCGCCGGCCGCCGCGCCGAGGTTCTGCGTCATCTCGGGGGTGTGCCGGTGGCCGCCGCCGACGCCGTACGGGGACATGGAGCCCATGACCTCGGAGCCGAGCAGGTGGGGCCTGGCCGCCTTGCCCGCGCCGGAGGTGCCGGAGGCGGCGACGATCACGGCCTCGTTCTCGACGAGTCCGGCCGCGTAGGCGGGGACCAGGGCGAGGGAGGCGGCGGTGGGGTAGCAGCCGGGTACCGCGATGCGCCTGGACCCCTCCAGCGCGGCGCGGCCACCGGGAAGTTCGGGCAGGCCGTAGGGCCAGGTGCCGGCGTGCGGGGAGCCGTAGAAGCGCTCCCAGCCGGCCGGGTCCCTCAGCCGGAAGTCGGCGCCCATGTCGAGCACGAGGACGTCGTCGCCGAGCTGCTCGGCGACGGCGGCGGACTGGCCGTGCGGCAGGGCGAGGAAGACGACGTCGTGCCCGGCGAGCGTCTCGGGGGTGGTCTCGGCGAGCACCCGGTCGGCCAGCGGCAGCAGGTGCGGCTGGAGCGCGCCGAGGCGCTGCCCGGCGCTGGAGTTCGCGGTCAGCGCGCCGATCTCCACCTCGGGGTGCGCCAGCAGCAGTCGCAGCGCCTCTCCGCCCGCGTATCCGCTCGCTCCGGCGACCGCCACACGTACAGCCATGTGCCCTCCTCCTTGATGGCATGACTATACGTATCGCTGCACTTTTATGCAATCCATGTCTCTGCGATCTCCGCCGGGTCGGTGTGACCGAGAATTTTTGTTGGCACATGGAGAGTGCTAGTTGGCACACCTTGGTCACGTAGCGCTGTGTAGCCAGAGCAGCTGTGTAGCCGGAGAGCCTTGCGCGAGGAAGTCGTACGCGGTGGTGCGCGACGGAGTCGTACGTAACTGGGGACGATCGGCGGTACATCCCAGGCCACCGATGCGTGGAGCCGGGCTCGTGGTCCACCCCGGGCCACCACAGCTCCGCTCCCGGCCGCCCACGGAGGCCGGCAGTGTCTTCGAGTTGCGCGTTGATCGATGTCCGCGGCGTGGGCACGGCGCCGACCGACAGGGCCTGAAGATGGGCTGCTGCCGAGTGGGACCAGAGCCCACACGTCACTGAGCTGGCGACCGGAGGGCCAGATGCTAGTGGTCAGCGGCCTGAACGGGATCACTGCGACATTCTGGGCGGCGAACGGGGCCGAGCCGAGATAGCTCATGCCGCCGATCCCGCACAGATACGCGCGAGCGGATCTTCCCGGCTCGTGATGCGGACCGCACCGGCCCCGGCCACGCGCACCCCGAGCGCCACAACCGGCTCAAGGGCGATCTAGCTTGCAGCGTCCACCGGGGCGAGCGGCTCGTCCGCCAGGAGATCGAGATGACCACCGGCGACCGCATCTGGCACGTGTTCAACACCGAGCGCCGTACGGTCTGGATCGACAGCAACCCATGACCAACGCCGTGGCCGATTGGAGCGCCCGGCCCGCCCGGCCCTCCTCGCTCGGAATCTAACCAAGATCCCTGGCTCGGCGCCGAGACCGTAACCGGAACCACGCCGAGACTTGCCCGGAGCGCGAGCCAGCTATTACCCACGCCTCGGCGCCGTCGGACAGCTCTCACTATTAGCCGCGTCGCATGGGTGCCGCATTCAGGGAGCCGCTTTTCAGTAGGCGTGATTCTGCTACTGTCGAGACACCCCTCCAAGAATTCCGGTGGATTTCAGCTGGTCTACCGGGAGGAGGTGATTCGGTGTCCGGCAGGAACCCCGACGAGGGAACCAAGCCGGACCGGACCAAGCGGCAGTCAGCCGTCCAGATATGCATCCTGATCGCGCGTGCCAGCCAGGCCGCGTACTGGGTGTACAAGCTCTGGCAGCTGAACTAGCAGCAACGATGGGCCCGGCCGATGCCACGGCCGAGCCCATCCCAGGTCCGGAACCGGGGGCCCCACGATCTCGTGCAACAGAGGCGTGGGGCCCGACTCATTTGTGGACCGAGTGATCTGTCCGGCTTCCCGGAACTGGCGATCAGCTGCCAGCATACATCCCTTTCCCTATTTGCGGAACCCAATGAATTTCGGATCCCGATTCCCGAATCGGGAAACTGTCGAATCTCGGGGTCCTCCAGTTCTCGCGAATGCTGGCATTCCATTCTTTCGATTCGCCTCTGCCGTATGACTTCATTTCCTCATCCTGTGTGGTGTTTCGAGGGCACGGCCATCGGCTTCGGGGGCGTCCCCGTTCGTTTCGGAGACGTGGCCGTCGACTTCGGGGGCGTCCCCGTTCGTTTCGGGAGCACGCTGCCGGGTTTCGAGGCCAGCCGGTCTCGCGGGGCAGGTCTCGGTCTCGCGG
>NZ_JBEYVW010000017.1:0-60990 GCF_040644175.1 Streptomyces sp. NPDC047017
CCCGCCTCCACCTCGACGCCCTCGGCGTCAAGCTGACCACCCTGCGCCCGGAGCAGGCGGCGTACATCGGCGTCGACGTCGACGGCCCCTACAAGCCGGAGCACTACCGCTACTGAACCCTCCAGCCACCGAGGAGCGAGCCATGAACCCCGACCACCAGGAAGAAGTCCAAGCCCCCGTGCTGTACCTGGCCGGGGTGGACGAGGACCCGGCCGAGGCGCACATCGTCCGCGGTATCGACTGAGGGCCGGGGGAGTGGCCGGCGGCCGTCCGGGCCCGCTGTCAGCCGGCCAGGTCCGGCAGGACCGCCGCGCGCCGCTCGAACCAGGTGAGCGTGTCCGCGATGCCCTGCTCGACGCTGCGCACCGGGCTCCAGCCCAGCTCCCGGGCCGCGCGCTCGCCGCGCGCGTAGGCGCCGGCCGAGTCGCCCGGGCGCCGGGGCGCGACGACCACGTCCAGCGGCTCGCCGGTCACCGACTCGAAGGCCCGGACCAGCTCCTTGACGGTGGTGCCCGTACCGGTGCCGAGGTCGATCACCCGGTGGTCGTCCTCGCCCAGCACCGCGTCGAACCGGTCCAGCGCGGCCAGGTGCGCCTGCGCCAGGTCCCACACGTGGATGTAGTCGCGGATGCCGGAGCCGTCCCGGGTCGGATAGTCGTCACCGGTCAGCCGGAACGGCACACCGGCCCGCCGGGCCTCGATGAGCTTGCCCAGCGCGTGACTCGGGGCGGCGACCTGGAGCCCCGTGCGCATCTGCGGGTCGGCGCCGATCGGGTTGAAGTAGCGCAGCGACAGCACCTTGAGGCCGGTGGCCGCGGCGACGTCCGCCAGCATCTGCTCGACGACCGCCTTGGTACGGGCGTACGGGCTGAGCGGGGCCAGCGCGGACGTCTCGTCCACGGTGAAGTCGTCGTTGACCGCGTAGATGGCGGCCGAGCTGCTGAACAGCAGGCGGCGGCAGCCGCGTTCGGTGAGCCTGTCCACCAGCTCCAGGGTCTTGGTGACGTTGGCGCGGTAGTAGTCGACGGGGCGGGCCACCGAGTCGGGGACGACGATCAGGGCGGCGCAGTGGACGACCGCCTCGATGCCGGGGTGGTCGTCGAAGACCTTGTCGAGCAGGGCCGCGTCGCTGATGTCGCCCTCGTAGAAGATCCGGCCCTCGGTGAACTCGGCGCGCCCGGTCACCAGGTTGTCGACCAGGATCGGCCGGTGACCGGCGTCGAGCGCCGCGGATGCCACGGTGCTGCCGATGAAGCCGGCCCCACCGGTGATGAGGATGTCCATGAGGTCTGTCCTGCTCCGTTCGCGGATGCCCACGGGGTCGCCGTGGCAACCCCGACGCTACACGGGGCCGCGACCGGCCTTCCCCCGCGTGACGACCGGGCGAGAATCAGCCATGGCGCAAACATGCTCTAGCCCTGCACTCACGCGGAGTGATCGAATCGGCACGTTTGTACTCGCTGGTGGGGGGTTCGTGGGGTGAACGCGGTGTCGTACGAGGAGCTGCACCGGCGGCTGGCGCCGGAGATCGAGGCGGCGCGCGCGGCCGCCCTCGCCCTGCTCGACCCCGCCGCGCCCGCGGTCCGGGAGGGCGTCGCGGCCCTCCTGGAGCACCGCACGTTCACCTACCCGCTGTCGGTGCTCCCGCTGATCGTGCACGCCGCCGAGACGGGGGACCCCCGCCCGGCGCTGCCGCTGGCCGTCGTCCACGACCTGTGGTGGACCTCCGCCTGCTGCCTGGACGACCTGGCCGACTCCCAGGGCGCGTGCCCCGCGGGCGACCTCGGCCAGAGCGAGGCCCTGCTCGCCACCGTCCTCGCGGGCACCACCCTGCCCCTGCTCGTCGTGCAGGCGCAGCCCGTGCCCGAGCCGGTACGCGCGCTGCTGGCGGCCGAGGTCGTGAAGTGCTCGATCGGCGCCGCCGAGGGGCAGTTGCGGGACCTGCGCGGACAGGTGCGGGGCGCCACCCGCGCGTCGGTGACCGAGGTCTACCTGGGCAAGTCCGGCGCCCCCTACAGCATGATCACCGCCATGGCCGCGCTCCTTGCGGGCGCGGACGGGCGGCGGGTGGCGCTGTGGCGCGAGTTCGGGGACGTGTTCGGCGTGCTGTGGCAGCTCTTCAACGACCAGGAGGACATCCTCTCCGGCCGCGGTGAGGACCTGCGCAACGGCACCGTGACCTACCTGCTCGCCTGCGCCCTCGAAGACCCCGCTCCCGGCGCCGCCGCCCACCTCACGTCCCTGCACCGGGCCGCCACGCACTCGGCCCCCGCGCGCACCGAACTCACCCGCCTCCTGCTCGCGCCCGACGTCCTGAGCCGCTACGAGCAGGACCTCGACGCGTTCCGCCACCGGGCCCACCGCGTCCTGGACGACCTCGGCGGCGACGACGCCCACCTGCCCCTCCTGCGCGATCTGGTGGACCGCTCGTCACGCATGCTGCTGCGCAAGGGCGAGGGATAGGGATAGCGGCAGCCTGCCCGGCCGAACCCACCCCACTCCCTCCGCTCCCCTCTCCCCGGCCGGTCAACTCGCGGGGGCGTGCCGCAGCGAGACCCCCACGAGAAGGTGCTGGATCAGGCGCAGCGCCCGTTCGACGTCCCAGAGCCGGGGCGGGGCCAGGCGGACGCTCCCGGTGTGCGGCTCGTCCAGCGGCAGGTCCGCCACCGGGGGCAGGGCGACCAGGAGATCGCTCAGCAGCGCGCCGAAGGACTCACCGAGCGGTTCGGCGGCGGCCCGGCGCAGTCGCTCCGAGGCGGCGCGCGCCACGGCCGACCGGGCGGCCACGGCGGCGTCGTCGACCACCGCGTCGGACGGCGGCGCGAAGTCCATGGTCCGCAGGAGCCGTTCGGCCACCGCCGCGTCGGCCGGTCCGGCCTGCCACCGGCCGGCGTCCATGACGTCCTGCGCGCGTACCGTGATCCCGGCCACCGCGCCGGCGACCGGCCGGGGCAGCAGGGCGAGCGGGCGGCCCCTCCACTCGTCGCCCGCGTACTCGGCGAACGAGGGATCGCCCTCGATGTCGCTGTCCACCTGGATGTAGTCGATGTCGATCACTTCCCAGGTGGCGGAGTGCTCCCACAGCATCTCGACCGGGTGGTGGGCGTGCTCGTCCAGGAACCTCCACCACGCCGCGCGGGCGACCGGTTCATCGCACAGGGGCAGACCGATCCTGCACGCGTGACACACCACGCTGACGGACTCCGGCACGGCTTCCTCTTCCTCCACTCCGGCCGGCATCGTCGCACCGGCCGGATCCGTTCACGATAGGGCCCGGCGGGCGGCGCCGCACGGCGCCCCCTGCCGGGCGTGGCTGGTCAGAGACCCTCCGCAGTCAGAAACTCCGCGGTCAAGGTCGTGGACGCTGTCGCCGCGCGAGTCGGCGACGGTCACCGAGCGGGTGGCTCCGCCCGGCAGGGTGTCGCCGTCCATCCCGCGGAAGTACGTGTAGTCCGTCTCGGTCCTCCGGTCCGGGGCGGTGCCGGTGGACACCTTCATCCCCGGGTACCCGCGCCACTCGTTCCACGTCCGCTCGCCGGCGGGGGTCAGCGGGTTGTCGTCGTGGCGCCAGGCCGGCTTGCCGACCGGTGTGTACGTGGTGACCGTGTCGTCGCTGACGCCGCCGCCGGTCGGGTCCTGCTGGGTGACCGTGGTGACGACGTACTTGTTGAACCAGTCCTTCGTCGGCGCGGTCCGCCCGCTCGGTGTCCAGTACGAGGGGAAGCACAGCGAGGTGTTCTGGCTGTCGTCGGCCGGGGTGGAACTCCCGCACGCGGGGGCCGAGTAGCCGACGCTGATGATCTCGCCGGTCTCGGTCGTGACGGTGTTCAGCCGGTAGCGGGTGATCGGCGGGTACCTGTCGGTGAGGTCGGCCCGGTTGGACAGCGGTGTGCCGGAGAAGGTGACCGGCGCCGTGCTGAGCGAGCGGGAGGACCCGCAGGCGCCGGTGTCCTGGCCGGTGTGCACGATCGACGACAGCCACAGCGAGGGCGTGGTCGCGTCACCGGTGGGCGGGAACGCGTAGGTGAAGGCCCATGAGTCCACGTTCTTCTCGGCGGTGCCGGTCAGCGCCTGGGTCTGCACGCCGGTCAGTTCGTAGGTGCACCAGAACGACGGAGACTGCGATGTGCACGAGGCGCCGTTGGCGCAGTTCAGGTCGTAGGGGACGTCCGGCCAGTTCGCGGTGGTCGAGGAGGACAGCGAGGAGGCGGCGCAGCCGGTCGGCGCGGTCTTGCAGCGCCCGTTGTAGCTGAAGGTGACCTGCGCGGCGGGGCTGGTGGAGTAGACGTAGCCGTCCCGCTGGCCGTACTGGATCTTCGTCAGCCGGGCGTCGCGGATGTAGGGCGTGTTGGCGGTGCTGCCCAGGTCGCGTGCGTAGTAGTTGGTGTCGTCGCTGTAGAAGTAGGACATCGCGTCGCCGTGCGTGTCCTTGACGTAGTCCAGCATCCACCGGTAACCCTGCTGGCACCAGGAGGAGGAGAAAGCGGCGTTGTAGCAGGGCTGCCCGGAGGCGGTGGCGTACACGGGCTCGGTCAGCACCGAGTTCGTCGCCGTGTCACCGCTCGCGTAGCCGGGCAGGTGGTCGAGGCCGAAGGTGTACTGGGTGCCGTTGGCCGTGGTGACCCGGAAGTACTCGCCGCGCTGGGCTCCGTTGGTGGCACCGGTCAAGTACTGGATCTTCTCGCCCGTGTCACCCTGGGCGCGGTAGGTGCCGGTGGTGTCGTCCTTGATGACGCGGGTGGTCGTCCCGTTGAGCGACAACGTCAGCTGGTTGTCGCCCGACCAGCAGTTGTCCCAGGTCTTCGTCGTCCCGGACGGGTTCTGGTGGCAGGACTGGTACGAGCGCTCGATGTAGCTCTCCGGCAGCGAGAACCCGTCGCCGACGATCGATGCCTGGTTGTTGGTCGAGGAGGTCAGCCCGTCGACGCTCTGGGAGTTGTAGGAGACCGTCAGGCCCGGGGTGAGGCCGCCGGGAGCCGCGGGTGTGCTGAGCGGGTAGGACCAGGTGAACGCGTCGGTGCTGCCGCCCGCCTGCCAGGAGCCGGACGGCTTGAGGGAGGTGGCGGTGAAGTCGCCGCCACCGCCGCCGGGCGAGGACGTCGCGGCGACGACGGTCGCGGCCGACGCGGCGGTGGCGGCGGTGGCCGCCTTCGGCGTCAGCGCCCGGCCGGACGCGGTGGCCGGTCCCGCCGGCAGGTCGGCGGAGACCCGGCCGGCGTGCGCGTCGTTGCTGGACCCCAGGTCGGTGGCGGTCCGGCACGCGCGCGCCGAGGGAGTGGTCAGCACACAGGCTGGCAGGGCGACCAAGCGCAGCCTGGAGGCCCAGTCCGCGCCGTAGGCGTCCGCGAACGACCGGTAGTCCACGGTCAGGTGGGTCGCACCGGTCCCGGACCGCCCGGCGGCCGGCGCGATCTTCAGCAGGACGCCGTCGACGCCCGCGGCCTGTGCGGCCGAGCGGGGCAGCACCGTGACCGTCGCGCGGCCCGGGGCGGCGGACGTGCGCGGCCCGGAGTGCGCCGCGCGGGCGCCGTGGTGCGCCGGTCCCAGCCACACCGGCAGGGAGCCGGCCCGCGCGTCGGTGCCGCCGTCCACGGAGACTTGGGCCGAGCCGGCCGGCCAGACTGCCTCGGCGGGCGTCCAGGACGGCAGCTCGGCGGGCGAGCGGTAGTGCGAGGCGACCGCGTGCACCGGGACCGACCGGGTGTCGTGCGGCGCGGCCGGCCAGTGGCGCACCCCTTGCACGGTGCCCATGGTGGTCACCGTGACAGCCGTGGTCACCACCGCGGCGAGGAGCCCTCTGACGTAGGACCGCCCGGATCTGTGTCTCCCGGACCTGACGACGCGTTGGCGCCCTCCTATAACCACGGCAGCCTTCACTCCCCGGAGACAGACTCGTACGAGTCATGGACAAATTGTGATGATCAAGAGATCGAACGCCGATCGTAGGCGGCTCGTTCACCCCGCTGACCTGGGCAGCGAAGCGATTTGACGCGAAGATGACGTGCTCATCGCAATGTGAAGATACGGGCTTGACCCGGCAGGGATTCCGCGGGCGGCATCGGGAGCGGTACGGCTCCGCCGGGCGGATCTCCTGATCCAGTCTTTACTTCCTTGATCAAACGATTGACATGGGCATATCTGATTGTGCCGAATCAAAGCCGCATGAACTGCTGTCATGGGCAAGTTGTCTCAGGTGAGGGCCAATTACTGTGCCTCTCTACATTCCCCGGGCGCTGTCCCGGGCGGTGTCGAGAGACAGGAATCCGATGCACATATTCCGCGCGGGAATGCGCCGCAGAAGACGGCGCACGGCGCTGACGGGCCTTGTGGTGCTGGGGGTCAGCGCACTCGGCGCGGCACTCGTCCACGCCGCCGGGGCCACCGCGTCCGCCGGCCACGCCCTCCAGCGGACCGGCACGAGCGCGCCGGCCGCGGGGCACACCGCCGCCCCGGAGGGACTGACCCCGCTGCCCGACGGCTACGGCCCCACCCCGGCCGACCAGGCCGCGATGCAGGCGGCCGGCGCCCGGGCCCGTGCCACCGGCAAGCCGGTGGTGGTCTCCTCCCTGACCACCCCCACCACCCAGGTCGAGGCCCTGCCGGACGGCCGCTTCGGCATGGCCGTCAACCCGCTGCCGGTCCGCACCGAACAGGCCGGCCGCTGGGTTCCGGTGGACCTGACACTCGTGCACCGCGCCGACGGCGGCTGGGCGCCCAGGGCCACCGCCTACGGCACCACGGCCTTCTCCGGCGGCGGCACCGGACCGCTGCCGTCACCCGCTCCGGCGGCGTCTCGCTCACCCTGTCCTGGCCCACCGCCCTGCCCGCGCCCCGCGTGACGGGGGCGACCGCCACCTACCCGTCCGTGCTGCCCGGCATCGACCTGCGCGTGGCCGCCACCCCCGCCAGCGGCCTGAGCGACACCCTGGTCGTGCACTCCGCCGCCGCGGCGAGGAACCCGAAGCTGGCCGCGCTGCGCCTGGCCACGACCGTCTGCGGCGGCCACCTCGCGCAGGCCGGCGACAGCGGGCTGACGGTCACCGACAGCCACGGGCACGTGGTGGCCGACGCCCCCACCGCCCTGCAGTGGGACTCCAACCGCGCCCTGCCCGCGAGCGCCCACCAGCCGGCTGGCGCGAAGGTCGCCGCCGACTCCTCCGACGCCGCCCACCCCGGACTCGCCGCCCGGACCGCACCCGTCCGCACCGAGGTCGCCTCCGGCGCGCTGACGCTGGTCCCGGACCACGCCATGCTCACGGCCACGAAGACGGTTTGGCCGGTTGTACGTCGACCCGTCGGTCAACTGGCACCCCACGGACTACCAGAAGCCCGCCTTCGACGAGGTCAAGCAGGGCTGCCCGGGCAACTCCTTCTACGACAAGACCGGCTCGATGGCCGACAACGGCAATCTGGGCGTGGGCTACAACGGCTGGCCCGAGGGCCTGTGCAACACCGGTGACGAACACGCCATCTACCAGTGGAGCCTGTCGAAGACCATCTGGGGCGCCGACATCCACAGCGCCGAGGTGGACGCCACCGCCCTCTACTCCGCGTCCTGCTCGACCACCGCGACGGTGAACCTGCACTGGTCCAAGGGCATCGGCAAGGGCACCGACTGGAGCAACCGCCCCGGCTACAACAGCTACTCCACCTCGGCCGCCTTCGCCCCGTCCTACAACCCGACGTACTGCCCGAAGAACGGCAGCACCACCAACGGGTTCAACGTGCTCACCCCGATCAAGAGCGCGGCCGGCGGGCACTCCAGCAGCTTCACCGCGACCCTGAGCGAGGACTCGATGGAGTCCTCGCACAACGACCTCGGCTTCAGGCGCTTCGATCACAACCCGACCCTGCAGATCTTCTACAACAACGCGCCGAAGAACCCGAGCGCCTCCACCATGTCCGCCGTCTCCGGCGCCGACCACGCGGGCTGCGACACCACCTCGCCCTACCCGTACATGGGCAAGACCATCGCCGCCACCCCGCCGGTGCTCAAGGCCAAGGTCACGGACCCCAACGGCGACAAGCTCCAGGCCACCTTCCAGTACTGGATCGACGGCTCGTCCAGCAAGTCCACGCTCACCAGCGGAGACAACCTGTCCTCCGGCGGCGACGCCTCCGTCTCGCTGCCCGCGAGCTTCATCTCCTCGCAGAGTAACGGCAAGACCGTCGACTGGGAGGTCAAGGTCAGCGACGGCATGGACGCCACGTCCTACACCAACTCGCCGACCTGCCACTTCACCGCCGAACCCACCGCCCCGGACACCCCGTCGGTGATCTCGGAGCACGACCTGTACCCGAACACCGATGACGACGCCGCCGTGGGCGCCGCGGCCGGCACCGCGGGCACCTTCGACATCGACGGTTCCGGCACCAGCGCCACGAAGTTCGTCTACGGCCTCGACGTCCCGCCGGCCACCAGCAACCCGCCGGCCGCCGAGACCGTGACCGCCAGTGGCAACAAGGCCACCGTCAAGGTCACCCCGCCCTCCTCGGGCCCGCACACCCTGTACGTGTACGCGGTCGACGGCGCCGGGGACGACTCCGGCGACTTCGCCTACCCCTTCGTCGCCGCCGGGCACACCGCCACCACCTGCGCCTCCCTGGCCGCCTGCTACGACAACGTGGGCATCAGCGCCGACAGCGACAAGGGCAAGGGCGACCTGGACGGCTCCGGGCACAGCTTCTCCGCCACCGACCTGACGGGGGCCGGCTGGAAGAGCGGCGGCAAGGTGACCGTCGACGGCGCCACCCTGACCCTGCCCGGCTTCGGCTCCGGCCAGAAGGACAACGTCCTGGCCGCGAACCAGACCGTCACCTACTCCGGCACGGGCAACGCGCTGGTGTTCCTGGGCACCTCGACCTGGGCCGGGCTGAGCGACCCGGGAGCGTTCGCCGGTGACGACACCGCCCCCTACGTGCCGAGCGGCACCGCGGTGAGCGGCTCGTACTGCTTCAGCGGGACCGACCCCGCCGACGCCTGCCCGGCGAGCGGCGCCATCACCTACACCGACGGCACCTCCACGGGCTACGACCTGACCGTCCCGGACTGGAGCTCGTCCGTGGACCCGATCGCCGCGGTCGAACTCCCGCACTACGACAGCGGCACCGCGCAGACCGCCACCGCCCGCAGGCTGTACGCGTTCTCCGTGCCGATCGATGCGTCCAAGACCATCGCCTCGGTCACCCTGCCGGACGTGTCCGCTTCCGTCGCCCCCCACCAGCAGGGCCTGCACATCTTCTCGCTGGGCACCCGGAACACCACCGCGGGCACCGCGAAGACGAACGGCAGCTACACCGCCGCGCCCGCCGGACAGTCCTGGACCGGCGCCTGGGCCGACGCCACCGAGAACGACTACAACCTGCTGGGCGGCAACTTCTCCGACCAGACCTTCCGCATCGCGCTCAAGCCCTCGGTATCCGGCTCCACCGTCCGCGTCAAACTGGACGACGCCCTCGGCGGCAGCCCGCTCACCATCGGCCACGCCACCATCGCGCTCAGCTCGACCCCGGCCACGATCGGCGCCGTACCGTCCGGCACACCGACCACACTGAAGTTCGGCGGCGGCCAGTCCGTCACGATCCCCGAGGGAGGCATGGCCTACAGCGACCCGCTGCCCTTCACCGTGACCGCGGGCCAGTACCTGCTGGTCTCCTACCAGCTCAGCAACTCCGTGCCCTATCTGGTCCAGCACTCCTACGCGGGCGGCTCCTACGAGTACGTCACCTCCGTCGGCTCCGGGGACCTCACCACCAGCACCAGCGCCACTCCGTTCACCACGAACGCCGCCGCCTACGGCAACTTCACCGACCTCGTCACCGACCTGGACGTGCAGTCCGCGGACCTGCCCACCGAGGCGGTGCTCGGCGACAACCTCGTCGACCCCTTCGAGCCCGGCACGACCCTGCCCAACTCCAACGGCTCCCGCGTCTCCGACGCGCTGACCACGGCCGTGCCCTCCACCTCCAGCCCGTACGGGGTATTGGCCGAGGGCATCGAGTCCAACCAGCTCATGAAGGACTACCCCGAGACGCACAACAGCGTCACCATCGGCGGTCCCTCGGCGCTGTCCCGTCTCGACCGCGACATCCTGGACCAGCCGGGTGTCAGCACCGTGATCGTCGACGAGGGCCTGGAGGACCTGCTCGCCGGCGCCACCAGCGACAGTCTCGACGGCGACGGCTACACCGCCCTGGTCCAGCAGCTCCAGGGCTGGGGCGTGAACGTCGTCCTGACCTCGCATACCCCGTGCGAGGGCTTCGCCGGCGACGGCGCCACGCCCAACGACCCGTGCAGCAGCACCGTCGACGCCGACCGCACCGACACCAACGCCTTCCTCGGCGGCATGAACCTGGGCAACCCCTGGGGCACGCCCGCCGCCTACTTCGCCGACTTCGACGCCGCCGTGGCCGTCGAGGACAGCACCACCGGTGAGGAGAAGCTGTCCCCCGCCGAGGACAGCGGCGACCACGCCAACCTCTCCCTGGCCGGCTTCGGAGCGCTGAGTTCCGCTCTGCTGTCACCCGAAGACACCTGGAACTTCGACGACGGCTCCGGCATGCCGGTCGCCACGGACACCGCGGCCACCGACACCCTCAACACCCTCGACGCCGCGGGCACCGACCCCAACCTCGGCAACGATCCGCTCACCCTGGCCGGCTCGGCCGCCTGGGCCACCGACACCAGCCGCGGCACCGTGCTCTCCCTGGACGGCACCGCCGGCTACGCGGCCGGCACCGGCGGTTTCGACACCTCGGCGAGCTTCACCCTCTCCACCTGGGTCAAGCTGTCGACCCCACCGAGCGGGAACGCCACGGCGTTCTCCGTCAACGGGACCACGGCCAGCCCGTTCTACCTGAAGTACGAGCCCGACAGCGGCTCACCGAAGTGGGCGTTCGACTTCACCTCGGCGGACACCACCAGCCCGTCCTTCAAGGGAGCCGTCGGCGGCACACCCGCCGCCGGAAGCTGGACCCATCTGGTCGGCGTCTACGACGCGGCCACGAGGACGGCACAGCTCTACGTCAACGGAAGCCTGGTCAGCACCGCGACCGGCATCACGCCGTGGAAGGCCACCGGAGCCAACGACGCCGGCGCCGCCCAGTACAACGGCACCCTGACGGACTACTTCCCGGGCGAGATCAGCGACGCCCAACTGTACGACTACGCCCTCACCGCCAATCAGGTGACCGCACTGCACGACCAGATCCCGTAACCACCCGGAAAGGACGTGCTGCCCTCCCCGATGGCTGAGCCGCAGGGTGGATCACCTTTCGGCCACCTGGGTGCTCGGCACGGACTCCTCCGGTTCATCACCGGAAAGAGAGCGGAATGCCGACCGCATAGGGGCAGTGGGTTCCACCAGGGGATTCCGGTGCAGATGATTTTGAGCGATTTCGTGGCAGCCATGATCGGCATCGCTCAGGGCGCCGGTAGTCTGCGGGGACGGCCCGGTCCGGAGCGGGCCGCCATGCGGTACACACGTCATTGATGGGGAGGATCGAATGATCGGCTCATTCGGGAAAGCGGCGGCTGTCGCGGCCGCCGCGGCGGCGGTCGTCACGCTCGCGGGCGGTTCGGCCGGCGCGGCTTCCACGGCGTACAACACGCGGACCGTCCACCTGGACGGCATTCCGGTGGAGTCCGACGCCGACGCGTGCACCACCAAGACCATCTCCCTGGCCGCCGGCACGTACACGTGGACGCAGATACTGGACAACAGCCGCCTGCCGAGCCGCGACATCACCCTGGCCGCCGGCACGTACACCTGGACGGACTGCCTCCGCCCGCACAACGGCTACTACCAGCAGACGTCCAGCCTGGCCAAGCCGGGTTCGGCCCCGGCGGCCCTCAACGACCCGAACCAGCTGACGTTCTCGGCCAATGATTACACCTTCGGGTCCCTGCTCGACCCGCACTTCTGAGTTCCGGGAATTCGAGCGAATTCCAGAATGCGGAAATCCCTTCCTCCCTGGCGATGCGGTCCAGGGCGGAAGGGATTTTTTCATGACCGCGGTCAGGTGTGCGCGGACAGGACAGTGGCTCTTTATTCACAACAGAACCGGGCAAATTGCATGACGTGACGAGCGACACGTCCGATTGGCACCCGTGCGGGTGTGTGGAAAGGTGCTGATGGGCAATCAACGCCCGGACGGGGGAGGGACGGCGTCTGACCTGGGGGAAACCTTGCGTGTCTGTGTGATCGGTGCGGGTATGTCGGGGCTGGCCGCGGCCTACGCGCTGCGGGAGCGCGGGATCGGGTTCGTCTGCCTGGAGAAGGCCCCGGACGTCGGCGGGATCTGGCGCCAGCCGGGGGCGGGCGAGCGCGGGCCCGGCTACCGGACGCTGCACATCAACACCGCCAAGTCGCTGACCGGGTACAGCGGGTTCGGCTACCCGATGCCGGACGACTACCCCCTCTACCCGCGGCACGACGAGATAGCCGCCTATCTGCGCGGCTTCGCCCGGGACTCCGGTGTGCTCGGCCACATCGAGCTGCGCACCGAGGTGCTGTCCGCGCGGCGTGACACGGAGGGCACCTGGACGGTGGTCAGCCGGGACGCGGACGGCGCGGTGGCGTCGCGGCGGTTCGAACATGTCATCGTCGCCTCCGGCCACCACACCGAGCCGGTCCTGCCCGACCCCCTCCCGCAGGGCTCCGGCTCCTTCCCCGGCACGATCCTGCACTCCCTCGACTACCGGGACGGACGGGACTTCGCCGACCAGCGGGTCGTCGTCGTCGGCCTCGGGGCCTCCGCGGTCGACATCGCCGCCGACCTGTCGCGCAACGCGGCTCGCACCGTGCTCTCGGTCCGCCGCGGCCTGCATATCGTGCCCAAGCAGCTGTACGGCATCCCCTGCGACGAGATCGCCGAGGCCCCCTGGTTCAACGAGATGTCCTTCGCCGAGCGGCGCACGTTCGTGGAGGAGGCGCTGAAGGTCGCCCGGGGCAGCCTCGCCGACTACGGGCTGCCCGAGCCGGACCACCCCGTCTTCTCCTCGGCGGTCACCATCTCCGACGAGATCCTCAGCCGGATCCGGCACGGCGCGGTCGTCCCCAAGCCCGCCATCGCCCGGTTCGAGGGCAGTCGGGTCGTCTTCACCGACGACACCTCGGTGCAGGCCGACGCGGTCGTCTACTGCACCGGCTTCCGCATGGCGTTCCCGTTCCTGCCCGCCGGCTGCCCCACGGGAGCGGACGGCTCGGTCGAGCTGTACCGCCGGGTCGTCGCACCCGACCGGCCCGGCCTGTACTTCGTCGGCCTGATCCGCCCGGTGGGCTCGGTCAGCCGGCTGGTGGAGGCGCAGGCACGCTGGGTGGCCGGCATCATCGAGGGCTCGGTCGACCTGCCCGCGCCGGACGGCATGCGCGAGGAGGTCACCGCCCATCTCGACGCGATCGCCCAGCGCTACGGCCGCACCCAGGGCGCCTCGATCCAGGTCGACGTGGGCCCGTACCTGGCCGAGCTGCGGGACGTACTGAAGGTCTGAGCAGGGTGCGGCCCCCGAACGCGGCGCCCGGCAGCACGCCGGTACCGCTGCCGCACCAGGCCGCTGCTGTCAGCGCGCCGTCTGCCCCGCCGGCACCGCCTGTACCGGGTGCCGCGCCGCGCCCGCCGGCGGCCGGACCGCGTACGCCTCACAGGACAGGTACGTCGTCACCCGCGGCGGCCGGCCCTGCTGGTGGGCCAGCGAGAGGTAGGCGATCATCCCGACCCCGTCCTCGGGCCGCCGGGGCGACATGGCCGCCAGGGCGCGCACCAGCGGGGCCGCGTTCATGCCGTGCCGGAACAGCGCGCTCGCCGCGCGGTCCAGGGACTCCCCGTCGTGCGGGGAGTAGTCC
The DNA here is from genome assembly GCF_040644175.1 of Streptomyces sp. NPDC047017. Taxonomy (NCBI): domain Bacteria; kingdom Bacillati; phylum Actinomycetota; class Actinomycetes; order Kitasatosporales; family Streptomycetaceae; genus Streptomyces; species Streptomyces sp. NPDC047017. Next base: position 13,845 of record NZ_JBEYVW010000017.1, read on the forward strand.
CGGACGGGGACGTGCAGGGTGAAGCCGCTGGGCCACGGCGCGCCGGGGTCGGTGAAGGAGTGGCAGGTCTGGCCCGGACGCCTGGTCAGCCGTACGCCGTCGCGGCCGGCGCCCGCGGCGATGCGGAAGAACTCCTCGATCTGCGCCGCGCCGGGTCCGGGGTCCATCCGCGACAGCCGCCCCGCCCGCACGGCCGACAGCCCGTCGTGGCGCAGGTACACCTTCGCCCGGGGCGCGCTCCAGTCGCCCAGGTCCAAGGCGAAGAACAGGTAGCCGTCCGTCTCGGGCAGCGCGGCGAACCCCTTGTGGTGGCCGAGCCGCCCCAGCGCCTCCCGTACCGTCTCCGTGCGGTGCTCGGGACCGTGCGCGGACGGGTTGAGGTAGACCTTGACCGCGGGCACGCCGCCCGGGCGCAGTTCCAGCGCGCACCACAGGGCCAGCGGGCCGTGCGGCGCGTCGGGCAGGAACAGGTCCGCCACCGCGTCCAGGGAGTCCGTGCCGAAACGCCAGCGCTCCGCCATCGCCCGGACGGTCTCCAGCCCGATCCGCCCGTTGCCGGCCAGGTCGGCCGCGCCGCAGCCGGGGTCCACGAGCATCCGCAGGGACGGGGCCGAGCCCTGCTGGAAGGAGAGCGAGAACTCGACGGGGGTGTGGTCGTCGGAGAGGAAGGTGGGGCTCGGCGGCGGCAGGTCCAGGGCCCGCTCGGCGACCGGGCCCAGCGACTCGGTCAGCACCCAGGCGTACGCGTCGGTGTCCGCGTCGGACAGCTCCGCGACCGCGCACAGCCTGCGCAACTGCCCGCCGGTCAGGCCGCCGAGCGTGGGCGCGGCGGGCGGTCTGCCGCCGCCCGCGACGGCGCTCACCGGCCCGCCCCGCGGGAGAAAGCGCTCACAGGGGAATACCCGCCTGCTGAGGCGGGTATCAGGATTCTCGACGGGAAAGCGGCGTCCGTGGATATCTCGTCCACGACACCTCCTTAGTTTGCACGCGATGTGAATACCGCGTGCTCACTACCCCTGCCGTCGAACGTTCATGCTGAGGGGACGGGCCGGTCGGGTGTCGGGCTGGTCACCTCGTCAGCCAGTTGAGGAACTGGCTCCACATCCCGCCGCGTTCCGGCCTGCGCCCGGCCGCCTGCGCTCCCTGGGTCTCCTGCGCGGAGGACGCGGAGGGCGTGGGCCGCGTCGGGGCGGCGGAGCCCGCGTCGGCCCTGCGGGCCGGCTGTACCGGGGTGAAGCGGGCCGGGAGCGTGGCCAGCGCCCGGTGGAAGGGCCCGGGACGCCAGGCCAGGCTGTCCTCGGGGACGGCGAGACGCACATCGGGCAGCTGGTTGAGCAGGTTCTCGATCGCGGTGACCGTGATGTGCCGGGCCGGCTCCTTGGACGGGCAGGCGTGCGGGCCCGCGCTCCACGCCAGGTGCGCCCGGTTGCTCCCGGCCTGGCGGGAGGCCGTCAGCGCCGGACCGGTGTTGGCGCCGGCGAAGCTGACCAGCACCAGATCGCCCGCCTGGAACTGCTGCCCGGCGAACTCCATGTCGGTGGCCGGGTAGTGCGGCGCGAAGTTCGACATGGGCGGGTTCTCCCACAGCGTGTCGTCGAGCGCCTCGTCGATCAGGCCGCCCTCACGGGCGTACCGGTCGTGGGTGAGCAGCCGGTGCAGGGTGTTGCCGATGAGGTTGCGCAGCGGCTCGGTGCCGGCCGCCAGCAACAGCGCGAGCTGGTGCACCATCTCCTCGTCGGTCAGCCCCGCCCGGTGCTGCAGCAGCCAGGTCGCCACGTCGTCGCCGGGCCTGCTCCGCTTGAGCGCGACCAGTTCCCCCACGGCCTGGAACAGCACCTCGGCGGCCTTGTCCGCGTTCACGCCGTCGAACATGCCGGAGATGCCGAACAGCACCCGGTCCCCGATGTCGGCCGGGCAGCCGAAGAGTTCGTTGAACACGAACAGCGGGAGCTGCTTGGCGTAGTCGCCCAGCAGATCGGCCGAGCCGCGCCCGCCGAACTGGGCCACGAGGTAGCCGGAGACCTGCTCGGTGCTGCGGGTCAGCCGGCGCGTGTCCAGGCGGGCCATGGAGTCGGTGACGGCCTGGCGCAGCCGCAGATGGTCGGCGCCGTCGGCGAACATGCAGTTGGGCCGGTACGCCAGCAGCGGGGCGACCGGGCTGTCCGGGCCGACCTTGCCCTCGTTGAAGGCCCGCCAGCGGCGCGCGTCCTTGCGGAACGAGCCGGAGTCCTGGAGCAGGTGCAGCGCCGCCGCGTAGTCGGTGACCAAGGTCGCCTCCACGCCCGGGGCCAGCTCGACGGGCGCGGCGGGCCCGTAGTGACGCAGGTAGTCGTAGTACGCCTGCGGAGCCGCGGCGAACTCCGGCCCGTACAGCGGGACCCGGCCGCCGGAGCCGTGGGCCGGGCAGCCGGGCGGCGGGGCCGGGAAGGTGTCGTGAGCGTCCATGTCGTTCTCGGTCTCCTAGTGGGCGCGGTCCAGCAGATGGCGGACCAGCGTGGTCAGGGCGGCGGCCGAGGACCCTTCGTCGCGCGCGTCGCAGGTGACGACCGGGGTGTCGTCGAGCAGGTCCAGGGCCTCGCGCAGCGCCCGCTCGTCGCGCGCCGACGCACCGTCGAAGTGGTTGACGGCGATGGCGTAGTCCAGGCCGTAGTGCTCGATCAGGTCGATCACCGGGAAGGAGTCCGCCAGCCGTTCGGGGTCGACCAGGATCAGGGCGCCGAGCGCGCCGCGCGCCATGTCCTCCCACATCTGCACGAAACGCTGCTGGCCGGGCGTGCCGAACAGGTAGAGCACGACGCGTTCGCTGATGGTCAGCCGGCCGAAGTCCATGGCGACCGTGGTGGTGGTCTTGCCCTGGACGCCCTTGAGGTCGTCGACCGACTCGGCGGCCCGTGTCATCGTCTCCTCGGTGGACAGCGGCTCGATCTCGGAGATCGAACCGATGAACGTGGTCTTGCCCACCGCGAAGTGACCGACGACGAGGATCTTCACCGCGGTCTGCTGCGCGCCGCCGCGGACGTAGTCGCAGTCAGCCAAACTTGGCGCGGAGCCCATTGAGCACCTCCTCCAGGATCTCCTTGTCGGCGAGCCGGGCCGGGGCCACCGGCGGCCGGGTGACGAGGTAGCCGCCCTCCGTCAGGGAGGCCAGCAGGATCCGCACCACGCCCAGCGGCAGCCGGGTGTGCCCGGCGATCTCGGCGACCGACAGATAGCCGGCGGAGCAGATGTCCAGCAGGGACTGTTCCTCGGGGGACAGTCGCATCGGGCGCTGCGCGTGCTCGGGGGAGGCCGTCACCAGGGTGATCAGCGAGAGCTGCTCGCCCATGGGCAGGTCGCGGCCCTTGGTGATGACGTACGCCCGTACTAATTCCGTGGTCTCCGGCTCCCAGCCGTCGTGCCCGCTCACCGGGTGCCCAGGTTCTCGCGCGGCGGCGTCGTCAGTTCCTTGCCGAGCTGGGCGACCAACTGCTGCATCCGGAAGGTGATGTCGGCCATGTCGACGTCGGGGGAGGCGGAGACGCCGAGGTAGGCGCCCTCGCCGGCGGAGATCAGGAAGACCCAGCCGCCGTCGAACTCGACCAGGGTCTGCCGCCACCGCTGGGCGGGGTCCTCGCAGAAGAACGCCAGGGTCCGGCTGAGCGACTGCACCCCGCTCATCGCGGCGGCCACCCGGTCCGCGTCATCCTTGCCGAAGTCCCTGGTCCGGGCCATCAGCAGGCCGTCGGCGGAGATCAGGACCGCGTGCAGGGCCCCGGGAATCTCCAGGGCGCTGTCGAGCATCCATGACAGATCGTCGTTCACGAGACCTCATGTCCTTCGCTGCTTGCACCAGGTGTGCTGCTCGTCCGGTCGCCGGCCGCCGCCTCCGTGCTCCGGCCGGACCGCGTGCCCCGCTGGAAGGCGCCCATGATCTGCGCCTGCTCGGCGTCGGAGCGGTCCGAGCGGGCCACCGGGCGCGGCGCGGGGGCGCTGCCCGGCACGATGGCCATCGGCCGCTTGCGGCGGCGGCGGGGAAGTCCGTCGACGGTCGCGGCGGGGGCGAGCGCCTCCTCGGGGCCGCCGTCCAGGACGGGCCGGGCGAGCGGGCGGGCGGCCGGGGCGGCCGGTGCCTGGGCGGGGGCCCTCTTCTCCGGCATGGCCGTGAGCAGCTCGTGCGGCAGCAGGACGACCGCCCGCACACCGCCGTACGGGGAGGAGGAGTCCACCGACACCTCGAAGCCGAACCGCTCGCACAGCAGGCCGATGACCGCGAAGCCGAACTGGGGCGGGTTGCCGAGCCCGGCCACGCCCGAGGCGCGCTCGCTGGCGAGCAGCTTGTCGGCGCGCGCCCGCTCCTCGTCGCTCATGCCGACACCGGCGTCGTCGACGATGACGCAGATGCCCTTGGGCACGGTGCGGATGTTGATCTCGACAACGGTGTCGGGGCTCGAATAACTGGTGGCGTTGTCGAGGAGTTCGGCCAGCACCAGGGCGACCGGTTCCACGGCCCGGCTGGTGATGCCGAAGTCCACCTGGGAGAGGATCTCCACCCGGCGGAAGTGCCGGATGCGGCCCTGCGCGCTGCGCACCACGTCGTACACCGAGGCGGTGTCGCGGCGCCCGCCGAGCCAGCCGTCGCACAGCACCGCGATGGACTGCGCGCGCCGGCCGAACTGCGAGTTGGTGTGGTCGATCTCCAGCAGGTCCTGGAGGATCGCCGAGTCGCCGTACTTGGTCTGCAGCCGGGAGAGCACCAGCTGCTGTTCCGCGGCCAGGCCCTGGAGGGTGCGCATCGCGGACTTCAGGACGGTCTTGGTCTCTTCCTCGGCCCGCTCCTGCGCGGCCTGCACGGACCTGCCGTAATCGTTCTCCAGCTCTGTGTAGTGGCTCTTGAGGCCCTGGACCTCCTGCCGCAGCGCACGTGCCGCCCTGCGCTGGCGGACGACGAGGGCGATGGCGGCGACGAGGGCGACAAGAAGAACCCAGAGCAAGGGGTTCCCTGTGTACTCGGTCATAAGACTCTCTTCAGGCGACTGAGGCCGGCTTGCTGATTACCCGCCGATGCGGGCGGCCGGGCCGGACCGCCCGCGCCCGGGATCGCCACCCGGGCTGTCCCGAAGCCGGACATGCCGTCTCACACGCATCCGCCCGCTCCGCGCGGTGATCGTATCACCGCATGAACAGGTGAAATTCCGTCAACAAACTGACAGAAAAGTTCCGTTGGGATGCGAAACAGCGAAACTCGTGGGTGAGGAGCGGCGCTTGTGGGCATTGCGGCGGTGCTTGTGGTGCCGTGCCTCGCGCAGTACCGCCACGGCCCCCGCCGGGACTGACACCGGAGGGGGCCGGAGTCAGCGTCCGGTCAGTGCACCAGCAGGTCGATCACGCCGGTCAGGTCCTCCTCACCGCTGCCCTGGGCCAGGCGGCGGCGCATCAGCTCGAAGTAGGGGCTGAGCAGCTCCGGGCTGACGCCCTGCTGCTCGGCGGTGCTCAGGAAGGTCGGTGTGCCGGCCACCTGCATGGCGAGGTGGGAGACGACGCCCTTGGTGTAGTCGCCGCTGCGCAGCTGCTCGGCGGTCTGGTGCACGGCCGGGGCCATCGCGACGAGCCAGTCGGCGAGCAGCGGGGCGAACGCGGCGGGGTCGATGTCCTCCTTGCGGATCAGGGCGAAGGCGTGCGCGGCACCGGCGAACATCCCGTACATGGCGCTGAGCAGGGCCACGTCGTGCAGGGCCGCGAAGCCCGCGTCCGCGCCGACGTAGGTGGTGCCGGCCGGGACGGCCAGGGTCTCCCGGTGCCGCTCGAACAGGTCGGGCGAGCCGCTGTAGAAGACATAGCCGCCGGCCTCCGGGACGCCGATCATCGGAGGCACCGCCATGATCCCGCCGTCCAGGTAGCGGGCGCCGCGCTCGCGGGCCCACGCGGCGCGTTCCCGGGCCTGGGCGGGGGTGCCGGTGGTCAGGTCGACCAGATCCCGGCCGGCCAGGTCGGCGCCGGCCAGCACCTCGTCGACCGAGGTCTCGTCCAGCAGGCAGACGACGATCAGAGTGTTCGCGGCGACCGCCTCGGCGGCGCTGTCCGCGACCCGCGCACCCTCGGCGGCCAGCGCCTCGGCGCGGGCCGGTGTGCGGTTCCAGACGGTGAGCGGGTGGCCGGCGGCGAGCCAGGCGCGGGCCAGCGCGGTACCCATCGTGCCGAGACCCAGCAGCGTGACGGGAGTCTTCTCAACAGTGTGCTTTGTCATGCCGATTAGGCTGGTCACAGGGCCGGAGGTGATCAAGTACGCACTTGGTTGTGGGTGGTTACCCCGGGGTGAGCGAGCACGTCGGAGGGGTGGGGCATGACGACGCTGAACCGGCCGGGCACACCGGACGGACATGTCTGCGGGATCGACACCGCGATGGAGGTGATCGGCGGCAAGTGGAAGGTACTGATCCTCTGGGCACTCCACGAGCACCCCTGCCGTCGTTTCGGGGAGCTGCGACGGCTGGTTCCGGGGGTCACCGAGAAGGTGCTGGCCTCCCACCTGCGGGAGCTGGAGGCGGACGGTGTCGTGCATCGCGTCTCCTATGACGAGGTGCCGCCCCGCGTCGAGTACTCGCTGACCGAGGACGGCAAGCGCCTCAACGACGCACTCCAGCCGCTGGCCGCCTGGGGCCGCGCCCGGTCGGCGCAGCTCAGCGGGCCGGACCGAACCCGTAGCCCTGCCGGTGGCCGGTGACGTGCCGGCGTACGTCCTCGGGGAAGGACGTACGGAAGGAGGCCGTCACGCCCCTCAGCTCACCGTGCTGAGCCTGCTGCACGCGCACGGGCCCATGGACCAGGGCACGCTGGGCTCACTCGCCCAACTCGACAAGTCGGCGGCGGCGCCCCTCCTGGACCGGCTGCGCCGCCGGGACCTGGTGGAGGTGGCCCAGTGGCGCTGCGGGCGTGCCGCGATGGATCTCCTCTCGCGCACCTGGACGGCGTTGCGCGGTGCGGTCGCCGGGCTCGCGGACGAGGACTTCGCGCAGCCCTCCGGCTGTCGTGGCCCACGTCGAGCACCGGGTGCAGGCCGCGGCGGCCCACCTCCGCCACGGCCCGGCCCGGCCCGGCCCGCCAGCAGCGCACCGATCCCGTGCCCCCTTGGCCCGCGGCGCGACGAACAACCGGCCGACCACCGCGGTCCGCTCCCCGGCCGTCCCGCTCCGCTCGCGCCACCGGCCGGGCGCCAGATCGCCCTCGCCACCGCCACCGCCATCGCCACCGCGGGACAGGCCGACATGGCCGACGACACGGCCGTCGAGTCCGGCGCCCCAGGCCCCCAGCGAGGACGCCCGCACCAGCCACTCCCCGGGGCGGGCCGGGCGGGCCAGTTCATCGGATAGCCGTCCCCCCGGTGGACCTCCGCGAGGACCCGTGCGCACTCCTCGACATCACCGTCCTCCCGCCGCCGGACCAACACACCGGGGCGGCGGGTGCCTTGGCGAGGACCGCGGGCTGTGACAGCGCTGTGACGGGCGGGGTGGCGCCCGTCACAGCCCCGGGAGGCCGGCTCTGATCCACTGGGCCCATGCGCCCGGTCCCCCTCGCCCTGTCCGTCGCCGTCACCGGCGCCCTGCTGCTCACGGCGTGCGGATCGCAGCGGGCCGGTGCGGGAGGCCCGGGAACCGGACGGGCGGCCGCGTCCCCGGGCGCGGACGACCCCTCCTGCGGCACGTCGACCGCTCCCTCCGCCGCCGCCTCCGCCGACCCCGGTGGTCAGGGAGCGCAGGACACGGACGGTGTCAGGCTCGTCGGGGCGGCCGGCTGCCCGGCCTTCGAGGTCACCAACGACACCGGCCGGAACGCCACCTTCACCATCACCTACCAGCGGCTGTCGGCGTCCGGGGCAGCGCTGTCGAGCGCGCGGCAGACCGTGTCGTCCGTCGCACCGGGCCGGACCGTGCGGCGCGCCGTCGCCCCCGACGCGCCGGACGCGTCGGTGGTGGACGCACAGGACGCGACACATGTGCGGATCATCAAGGTCAGGAGCGTGCCCACCGCCGAGGCACCGGCCCGGACGGGCCCCTGCCCGCCCTCGGGCGTGCGCGTGTACGCCGATGACGGCGACGCGGCCATGGGGCTGCGGGTCGTCGGGCTGCACCTGGAGAACTGCGGCACCCGCGCCTACCCGCTCGACGGCTATCCGCGGCTGCGTCTCCTCGACCAGCGGCACGAACCGGTCGACAGCGTACGGGTCCTCCACGGCGGCGCCGCCATCGCCACCGGCACCGGAGCCGACGCCGCGCCCCGCCCGCTGGTGCTGGCACCGGGCGAGAGCGCCCACGCCGGGCTGGTCTGGCGCAACACCACCGGCTCCGGTGACCCGGTGGACGCGCCCTACGTGCGAGTCGTGGCCAAGCCCGGCGCCGCCGCGGTGACGGTGACCCCGGAACTGGACCTCGGCACCACCGGACGGCTCGGCGTCGGCGCCTGGGAGAAGGACCGGGGCACGGAGGCAGGCAGGGGCGGCAGCGGCCGCCCGGGCGACAGCCCGGACGACGGCCCGGAGGGCAGCACGAGCGGTCGTACGAGCGGTCGTACGAACCCGGCTGAACGCCCCTCCTGACGGTCCTTCCCCGCCGTCTCGCGCAACACAGGGGCGAGATCCCTGAGCCAGGCGTCGCGTGCCTCGGCCCATTCCCGCGCGCATCCGGCCGCACGGGACGCGGGGAGGAGGCGGCCGGCCGCGAGGTCGGCGTGGCGGGCGGGGGAGGCGCCGTACAGGTAACACAGGTGCCGGGCGGCCCGCTCCAGATCCGAGGAGTGCTCGTCCTCGTCCCCGGCTCCGTCCTCGTCACCAGCCTCGTCCTCGTACGCGGCGGCCGACAGCTCGTACTCCCGGGCGGCCAGTCGCAGTTGCCGTTCGCCCGCAGGGCCCTGCCGGATCAGCAGGAGAGCGGCGAACCGGTCCGCCGCGTCCTCCTCGGCCCGGTCGTCGCCGGGGGAGAGCCGGAGGGAGTCGACGAGGGCGTGCCCGGCCTCGTGGAAGACCGTCTCCGCCGCCACCGCGGCCACCGCGTCGTCGGGGTGCGGCTCGGCCGCGTCCTCGAACAGCACGCGGTCTTCGGCCAGTTCGTCGTAGCAGATCTCGATACGGCGGCTGCCGGCGTCGTAGGAGGAACCCTCCCCGCGGCACGACCGGCCGACGACGGTCACCGGCTCCGCCGGCTCGACGAACGCGCCGAGGGCCGCCGAGGCCCGCTCCAGGACCGTACGCCCGCGCAGCAGGCCGGCCACGGCACGATCGGCATCCGAGGGCTGCTCGTAACCGACGACGAAACCGGAGCCGGAGCCGGAGCCGGAGCCGGAATCGGAATCGGGGCCGGAACCCGAGTCTGAATGCGCTCCCGAATCAGAGTCCGCACCCGAACCGCTTCCCGCGCCGCCGCAGCCCGCGAGCAGCAGCAACGACAGCGCGCACAGCACCGCCCCCTGGACGACGTGCCGTGCTCGTGCCTCCCCGTCCGGTCTCCGCCCCCACATGCCCCCATTGTGCCGTGCCCCCGCGCACGTCCCGACTCGCCCTTGCCTTGGAGCGCACTTCAGCCTCTACAGTCACGGCGTTCACAAGGACGGCGGTCAAGGAGGGTCACGTGCGCTACCGGGTTCTGGGTGGGACCGGCATGGAGGTCAGCCCCTACTGCCTGGGCACCATGATGTTCGGGCCCATCGGCAACGCCGACCACGACGCGTGCGCACGGATCGTCCACGCCGCGCTCGACGAAGGGATCAACTTCGTCGACACCGCCGACATGTACTCGGCCGGGGAGTCCGAGACGATCGTCGGCAAGGCGCTGAAGGGCCGCCGCGACGACGTGGTGCTCGCGACCAAGGTGCACTTCCCGATGGGCGACGGCCCCAACCGCGGCGGCAACTCGCGGCGCTGGATCGTGCGGGCGGTCGAGGACAGCCTGCGCCGCCTGGGAACGGACTGGATCGACCTCTATCAGGTGCACCGGCCCGACCACACCACCGCCGTCGAGGAGACGCTGTCCGCCCTGACGGATCTGGTGCGCCAGGGCAAGATCAGGGCGTTCGGCTGCTCCACGTTCCCCGCGCACGAGATCGTGGAGGCCCATCACGTGGCCGAGCGCCGCGGGCTGCACCGGTTCCGCACCGAGCAGCCGCCGTACTCGCTGCTGGCCCGCGGCGTGGAGAAGCACGTGCTGCCGGTGGCGCAGCGCCTGGGCATGGGCGTCCTGACCTGGAGCCCGCTGGCCTCCGGGTTCCTGACCGGCCGCTACCGCAAGGGCCGCCCCCTCGACCTGAGCAGCGGACGCCCCACCCTGCACCCGGCCCGCTTCGACCCGGCCGCGCCCCGCACGGCGGCGAAACTGGAGGCCGTCGAGCAACTCGTCGCCCTCGCCGGTGAGCTGGGCTGCTCGCTGCCCGAGCTGGCCACGGCCTTCCCCCTCGCGCACCCGGCCGTCACCTCGGTGATCATCGGCCCGCGCACGATGGAGCAGCTGCGCGGCACCCTCGCGGGCCGGAGCGTGGCCCTCGACGACGCCGTACTCGACCGTATCGACGAGATCGTGCCGCCGGGGACCGACGTCTACCCGCCGGACGGCGTCTGGGCCCCGCCGTCCCTCACCACCCCCGCGCTGCGCCGGCGCGCGCCCGGCCACCGGTCCGCCGCCTGAGCGACCGGGCCCGGGGCGCGGTGCGTGCGGCGCCGGTAGTAGTGCACGGTGACGACGGCCAGCAGCGGTCCCCACGCCACCAGCGGCACGTAGCAGGCGTTCATCACCCACGCCCCCCACCGGGTGATCTCCATGTCGGCGTGCAGTGTCGTCCAGACGAAGAGCACACCGTAGACCGTGCAGCCGAGCGCGCCCAGCGCCGCGGGCACGGCGGCGGCCGGCACGGGGACGCGGCGGCCGCCCAGGCGCGGAATCCACCGCGGCCACACCTCGCCCCAGGGGCGGACCAGCCCCAGTGTCAGGAAGGCCAGTGCCTCCTGCACCGCCGACAGCAGGGGTACGACGAGGTAGCCCCAGCCGGGTATGAGCATCGCGTCGTACTCGGACCGGGCGAGCCCCACCGGGATGCCGAGCACCACGGCGAAGCGCCACAGCGCGGACGGCAGGGAGGTCCACACGGCCACGGCCGCCGTGCGCCGGGCCCACCGGGGGACGGGGGAGGCGGTCGCGGGGCGTGCGGGGACGGCGGGTGGTGTGCGGGTGGACGTGGGCGTGGGCATGCGTGACTCCTGGAGGAGGCGGGCCGGCGGCCGGCGGACTGGGACATCCGGAGGCTGTCACGCGCCCGGCACGGACACATCCGACCGGGGGAGCGGAGCGGCTCCGCCGTCCGGCGCGCGGACGTCAGACCGGGGTCTCATGTCCCGTCCCTCGCAGGTCGGAGGGCTGTCGGGCCTACCGGGGCGCCCCCGTTTCGTGGTAGTCAGTTCCGACGACACCTAGGGGGAGGAGTGACGTGCGATACGCCGATGGTCCGAAGGTGGACTGCGAGGTGCATGTCGAGGCGGCCGTGGAGCGGGTCTGGGAGCTGGTGACCGACATCCGGCTGCCCGCCGGGCTCAGCCCGGAGCTGTATCGCGTGGCCTGGCTCGACGGGGCGGACCGGCCCGAGGTGGGTGCTCGCTTCGAGGGGCACAACCGCCATCCCCGGCTCGGTGAGTGGCGGACCGTCTCGCATGTGGTCGAGCTGGACGAGCGGCGCGTGTTCGCGTGGGCCGTCACGGACGCCGACGGGGTGTTCGGCGAGCCGGCCCTGGACCCGGCGCGGTCCCTGGCGTCCTGGCGCTACGAACTCCGGGCCGAGGACGGCGGCGGCACCCGCCTGCGGCAGTCGGCCCTCATCGGGCCCGGCCCCAGCGGTGTCACCCGGGCCATCGAGCACCGGCCGGACCAGGAGGAGGCGATCATCGCCTTCCGGCTGGACGCCCTGCGCACCGGCATGGAGGCCACCCTGAACGGCATCAAGGAACTCGCCGAGCAGGCGGACTGAAGTCGCGCGCCACTGGGCCGCCGCCGGGCCGCTGCCGCTGGGCCGCCCGTCACCGGGTGGCTCGGTGGTGTGCCGCTCGCTCGGTGGCAGGCTGCCCGCGCGGTGGTGTGCTGCCCGCGCGGTGGCAGGCTGCCCGCCCGGTGGTGTGCTGCCCGCGCGGTGGCAGGCTGCCCGCCCGGTGGTGTGCTGCCCGCGCGGTGGCAGGCTGCCCGCCCGGTGGTGTGCCGCTCGCTCGGTGGCAGGCTGCCCGCCCGGTGGTGTGCCGCTCGCTCGGTGGCAGGCTGCCCGCCCGGTGGTGTGCTGCCCGCTCGGTGGCATGCCGCTCGCTCGGTGGCAGGCTGCCCGCCGGTGGTGTGCCGCCCGCTCGGTGGCGCCGGCGTCACAGCGCCAGTGTGATGGCCGCGCCCGCCCCGCCGAGACCGGCGGCGCAGGCGGCCTCGGTCCAGCCGCCCCGGCCCCAGCGGAAGAACCGGTCGACCGCGAGCGGGCCGGGCCCGATGGCGGCGATGCCCAGGGCGACGACGGCGATGCAGACGTTGTACTCCACTCCGCCGCTCGTCTCCCACAGCCCGTGCGCGGCGGTCACGGTCACCATGGCGTTGATCATCACGCCGATCAGCGCGGCGGCCGCGAGCGGGGTGAGGAACCCCAGGGCCAGCCCGAGGCCGCCGAGGGCCTCCGACAGGCCGCCGATCGCGGCGAAGACCTGACCGGGGCGGTACCCCAGCGACGCGAACCCTCTGCCGGTCGCCGCCAGACCGCCGCCCCCGAAGAGGCCGAACAGCTTCTGGGCGCCGTGCCCGGCCATCAGCAGCCCGAAGACCAGCCTGATCAGCAGCAGCCCCCAGGCGGCCGCCGACGACCCGGACACAGCGGTACGGTGTGCCGTCGGCTCGGTGGAAACCGACGGCTGGGCGAAAATGCTCTTCTCAACCATGTGGATGCTCCGGAGGGAAAAACCGGAACGGAACCGGAACGGAATCGGCCCCCGGCCCGGAACGGAAACGGCCCCCAGCTCGGCGGAACCACCGAGTCAACCGGTGAGCGCCGCACCCCGCACGGGACCGTACGACACCGCACGGCACCGAGGGGACGCCCGCCCGCCGTCTCCTCCCACGATCGCGCAGAGACGCCGCCCGCGCACGTCCACGAAAAGGCCGCCCCCCCGGGCGGAGTCCTACGAGCCTGCCGAGCCCGTCGAGCCTGCGGTCATCCGCGCGTCGTAACCGGTGGCCGGGTCGACGGTGCGGCCGGACGCCCACCAGTTCTCGGCGGCCGTCTCGACCACCGTCAGCAGGACGTCGTCCTCGGGCACGCCCGCGACGTCCCGGAGATTGCCGACGATCGCCCGGAACAGCTCCGCCTTCACCCCGGCGTCGCGGACGTTGAAGGACAACCGGATGAACAGGACCCGCTCGCCGCGCGGCCGCCCGAACGCGACCGGCTGGATCACCAGATTCCCGGGCGCGACCTCGTGGAAGACGTGGAACTGGTCGTCCTCGGGGATCGCCAGTACGTCGACCATCGCCTGGTGCAGGGCGCGCGAGACGGCACGGCGGAACTCGGCGCCGGTGCCCCGGCGCAGATGGATCTCGATGAGAGGCACGGCTGTTCCCTTTCCACGGTTTCCACGGTCCTTACTGCGTGCGCCTTCCACGCTAGGAACCGCGCGGCCATTCCTCCAGCGAATGTTCCGCATGCTGGATATGCTCGGTGCTCATGGGCTTGGACGTGACGCTGGTCGGGCTGCGGGTACTGCGGGAGGTGGCCGAGCGGGGCACGTTCACCGCCGCCGCCCAGGCGCTCGGATACACGCAGTCGGCCGTGTCCCGGCAGGTGGCCGCGCTCGAACAGGCCGCGGGCGCCCGCCTGTTCGACCGCTTCCCCGGCGGCGTACGGCTGACCGCCACCGGCCGCGCCCTGCTGCGGCACGCCGTGACCGCGCTGGCCGCTCTGGACGCGGCCGACCGCGAACTGCGCGGCGCACGCGACGAGGACGGCGGCGGCCGGGTCCGGGTCGGCTGCTTCCCCGCGGCCGGAGCGGTGCTGGTGGCCCGCGCGCTGGCGGCCCTGCGGCAGGAACACCCCCGTATCCAGGTCACCACCCGGGAGGGCACCACCCCGTCCCTGGTACGGGCGTTGCGCGCCGGCACCCTGGACCTCGCCCTGCTGACGTCCCGGCCCCCGCACCGCTCACCCGACACCGACGATCCGCCCCTGCGGGTGGCACCGCTGCTGGAGGACCGCCTGGTCCTGGCGGTACCGGCCACCGGCCCCGGCGCCGCCCCCTTCGCCGGCCGCGCCGCCGTCCCCGCCGAGTTGCTCGCCGGGGAGACCTGGATCGCGGGTCCGGCCGGCCACGCGGACGAACCCGGGCTCGGCGTCTGGCCGGGACTGCCCGGACGGCCCCGCGTCCAGCACGCCGCCCGCGACTGGCTGACCAGACTGCACCTCGTCGCCGCCGGAGCCGGTATCACCACCGTCCCCTCCGCGCTGGAGTCCGCGCTGCCGCCCGGCGTCCGCCTCGTCGCCGTCGACGGCGTACCCGAGGAACGACGCCGCGTCAGCCTGGTCCGCCCACCGGCGGCCCCCGCCACCGCGGCGACGGACGCGGTCGTCCACGCCCTGCGGCGACAGGCCGCACAACTCGCCGACCGGCCCCGGTAAATCCGTTGAGCGGACCGCCGCCGGACGGCTAGCGTGCCGGACGGCCGTGACGTCGTACGAGGAGGTGAGACCCATGAACGCGGTATCCCCATGGGTGCTCCCCCGCTCCGTCACGGTCGGGCGGACGACGTAGCCGTCGCCGGGAGCGCCTGAACGACAAGGCACTCCCGAAGGACGACAAGCCATGCATTCCATTGATTCCACTGGCCCGACTGGCCCGACTGATTCCACGCAGGACGCGCACTCCGCGCCTTCCCTCCGGTTCACCGCGGAGACGGCGTCGGACGGTGTCGTCGAACGCGACGTCACCGTGGGCGAGATCACCGGCGTCCTCTGGTCTCCCGCCCCTGCCACCGCCCCTGCCACCGCCCCCGGCTCCGCCCCCGTCCGCGCGCCGCTGGTGCTGATGGGGCACGGCGGCGGTACACACAAGAAGTGGCCGGGGATGGTGGGCCGGGCCCGGCGGCTCGTCGTCGACGGCGGGTTCCACGTCGCCGTCATCGACGCCCCCGGCCACGGCGACCGGCCGCGCACGGCGCACGACGAGCGCGAGATCGCCGCGCTGTACCGGGCGAGGGAGGCGGGCGAGCCGGAAGGCCCGGTCGTCGTCCGCTACAACGCCCACCTGGCCCGGCGGGCCGTACCCGAGTGGCGGGCGACCTTGGACGCCCTCCAGGAACTGCCCGAGATCGGCGCCGGAGGCCCGGTCGGCTACTTCGGCCTGAACATGGGCACCGCCATCGGCGTCCCGCTGGTCGCGGCCGACCCGAGGATCACCGCCGCGGTCTTCGGCCTGCACTGGCCCGACGCCCTGGCCGAGACCGCCCGGCGGATCACCGTCCCGGTCGAGTTCATGCTCCAGTGGGACGACGAGCACATCCCGCGCGCCTCGGGCCTCGCGCTGTTCGACGCCTTCGCCTCGGCGGAGAAGACGCTGCACGCCAACACGGGCCGGCACCAGGAACTGCCCCGCTTCGAGGCCGACAGCGCGGTCCGCTTCTTCACCCGGCACCTCGGTCGTACCGTCACCGACCCGAACTGACACGGCAGTTCACGGCACCGGTGCGCGCAACCCGGAGGCTCCGATTCCCGTCAGACCGGGTACGGGGCACCGCGTGCGCCCGAGAGGCGGCGCACGCGGCCGAGTCAGCGCACCGGGGGCCGCGACGGTGGTACCCGGTGTCCGGAATCCAGTGGGGAAGTCAGGTACCACAGTGCACGAACGCAAGCCGAGACGGCGGCTGTCACTGACCATCGCGGCCGGCGTACTGGCGGCGGCGGGCGTCGCGACGGTGCCCTCGCCCGCCCAGGCGACGCCGTCGCACACGTCGTCGCACACGCCGTCGCGCCCGTCCGCCGACAGCCGTCAGCACACCTTCGAGCGGGCCGCGGCGCAGTACGGCGTCCCGCTGCCCGTCCTCCTCGCGGTGTCGTACCACGAGTCCGCCTGGGACGCGCACGCCGGCGAGAGCAGCACCAGCGGCGGCTACGGGCCCATGCACCTGACGGACGTGACGCCCGCGATGCTCGCCGGGGGTGACGCGGGCGCCGCGGGGCGGGCCGATCTGGCCGCGATGGCCGCCGATCCGTCCCTGCACACCCTCCAGGCGGCCGCCCGGCTCACCGGACTGCCCGCGGGGCGGCTGCGCGCGGACGAGACCGCCAACATCCGCGCGGGCGCGGCCCTCCTGGCCTCGTACGCGAAGTCCACCGTCGGCGGCACCCCGGCGGACCAGGGCAAGTGGTACGCCGCCGTGGCCCGTTACAGCGGCTCCACCGAGCAGCGCACGGCCCGTGCCTTCGCCGACCGGGTGTTCGCCACCATCGAGAACGGCGCCGCGGAGACCACCCGGGACGGCCAGCACATCACCCTGCCGGCCACGCCCCGGGTCCACCCGGCCACCACCCGACTGAGCGCGCTCCAGCCGAGGACGACGGCGGCGAGGACGGCGGCCGCCGCCGCGGACGGCACCGCCGAGTGCCCCGCCACCCTCGACTGCGCGTTCCTCCCGGCCGCCGCGGCCAACGGCCAGGTCTCCGACCGCCCCGCCAACGGCATCCGGATCGACTCCATCGTCATCCACGACACCGAGTCCTCCTACGACGCCACCCTCAACACCTTCCAGAAGCCGGGCGGCGGATCGGCGCACTACGTGATCCGCTCCTCCGACGGCGCCGTGACGCAGATGGTGCCCACCAAGGACATCTCCTTCCAGGCGGGCAACTACTCCACCAACATGCACTCGATCGGCATCGAGCACGAGGGCTACGCCGCGGCCGGCGGCACGTGGTACACGCAGACCCAGTACGAGACCAGCGCGGACCTCGTCCGCTACCTGGCCGCGCGCTTCGGCGTCCCGCTGGACCGGCAGCACGTCATCGGGCACGACAACGTGCCCGGTCCCAGCTCGGCGCTGGTCTCCGGCATGCACTGGGACCCGGGCCCGTCCTGGGACTGGGAGCGCTTCATGAAGCTGCTGCACGCCCCGGCCGGCGGCCGGCACGGCGTGGGCCCGGCCGGCACCGCGGTCACCATCACGCCCGGCTTCGCCCGCAACCGGCAGACCGTGCAGGTCTGCCCGTCCGACGACCCCACCGGCGCCACCCCCGCGTGCACCGAGCGGACCCAGCCGTCGAACTTCGTGTACCTGCGCACCGCGCCCAGCGACACCGCGCCGCTCTTCGGCGACCAGGCCGTGCACGCGGACGGCGCCGGCACCGACCGGGTCAGCGACTGGGGCAGCACCGCGCAGGCCGGACAGCAGTTCGTCGTCGCGGACCGCAAGGGCGACTGGACGGCCATCTGGTTCAGCGGCGCGAAGGTCTGGTTCCTCAACCCGCACGGCTGCAACACCACACCCGCCCACGGCGTGACGGTGGTGCAGCCGGCCGGCACCGCCCCGGCGGCGGTCTACGGCTCCAGCTACCCGGACCCGGGCGAGTACCCGGCCGGGCTGTCCCCCTCCACCCAGGCCCCGCTGAGCTTCTACACCGTCCCCGCCGGCCAGGCGTACGTCGCCACCGCCCGACCGGCCCCCACCGACGACTACTTCCCCTCCAGCGGCAAGGTCGTCCTCGGCGCCAAGAAGATGTACACCATCCAGTACAACCACCGCACGGCCCTGGTCCACGAGTCCGACGTCACCCCACGCTGACCCACGGCCCGGCGGCGCGTCCGCCGACGGCGCCGCTCTGCCCACGGCTAAGTCCGTGGCGCAGGCCGGGCCATGGCCGCCAGGATGACCGTATGCAACCGACCTTCGTCCTCGTACACAGCCCCTCCACGGGCCCCTCGGCCTGGTACCCCGTCGCCGAACACCTCACGGCGGCGGGGTACCGCGTCCGGGTCCCGTCCCTGCTGCACATCGCCGACAGCGCCCCGCCCTTCTGGCCCGCCGTCGCCCGCGCGGTCCACGACGACCTGCGGCACCTCCCGGCCGACACACCCCTCACGCTGGTCGCCCACAGCAACGCGGGCCTGTTCCTGCCCACCGTCCGCACGGCCCTCGACCACCCGGTCACCGCCTCGGTCTTCGTCGACGCCGCGCTGCCCGCCCGCACCGGACCGACCCCCGTCGCCCCGCCCGAACTCCTCGACTTCCTCCGCCCGAAGGCGGTGGACGGCCGCCTGCCGCGCTGGACCGACTGGTGGGACGAGGAGGACATCGCCCCCATGTTCCCCGACCCCGCCGTCCGCCGGACCATCGTCGAGGAACAGCCCGCGCTGCCACTGTCCTACTACGAACAGCACCTGCCCGTCCCCGACGGCTGGGACGACCACCCCTGCTCCTACCTCCTGTTCGGCCCCCCGTACGAGGACCTCGCGGCCGAGGCCCGGTCCCGCGGCTGGCACACGGCCCACCTCCCCGGCGCCCACCTCCACCAGACGGTCGACCCGGCCGGCACGGCCCGGCACATCGTGGAACTGGCGGGGGCGCCCGCTGACCACTAGGCAATCCACGGACTCCACGCACTCCACGGACGCCACCTGCCCCATCACCGGGACGGGTCCCGCGGATCGCCGCGCAGGACAGGCGGCGTGAACCCGGCGGCGCGGCGACAGAGTTCGGTGCCCAGGTCCGTGCGGGCGTAGTGGACGGTGCGGCCGCTGCGGGTGCGGGTGAGGAGGCCCGCGTCGTACAGGACGGCGAGGTGCTGGCTGACCGCGCCGGGGGTGACGTTGAGGCGGTGGGCCAGTTCGGTGGTGGAGGCCGGTTCCACCAGGAGGTGGAGCAGATGGGCGCGGGGGCGGCCGAGGAGGCGGATCAAGGTGTGGTCGGTGACCGGTGGGCGCCGCGTGGACAGGGTGCCGCGGCCGCGGGCCGGATAGACCAGCACCGGCGGCCGCGCGGGGTCGATCAACGGCTGGGCACCGCGGGCGAAGAGCGTGGGCAGCAGCACCAGTCCGCGCCCGGCGATGCTGACGTCGGTCCACGGCGCCTGGACCGAGAAGTCCCGGGTGGACAGCCGCAGCCGGCCGCCGGCCCAGGACAGCCGCCGGTCCAGGCCGGTCAGCATCGCGCCGGCGCCCTGCTCGGCGAGCACCCGTCCCCGGTGGGCGAGATCGGCCTCCAGGATGCTCTGCACACGCGGCCACCACTCCTCGGCCAGGCAGGTGTGCCAGTAGGCGTCGAGCGCGTCCGCGACCCGGGCGACCAGCGCTTCGGGGGCGTCGAGGCCCCGCGCGAGCACGGGAGGCAGCGCGCCCTCGGTACGGAAGGCGGTGCGGAAACCGGCGGCGGCCACCTCCGGCGGCGTGCGGCGGACCGTGTCCAGCTCGTCCGCGAAGGCGGGGCGGGCGCGCGGCGGACGCGGGGTCAGGAAGTCCGGCACCCAGAGCCAGGGCGCGACCAGGGCGTTGAGCAGCTCGTGATCGAGGTCCGCCAGGCGCGGGCGGATGCGGCGCAGCCACGGCCGGTGGTGCGGGTAGCGGTCGGGATCGTGCAGGCAGCGCAGCGAGAACACCGCCTCCTGCAACGGGGAGCAGGCGAAGGAGGTGGTGGCGAGGTCACCGATGGCGAAGCGGATGTCGATCATTGAGCCCCACGCTAAATCAATGCCGCGCCGGGCCGCCCGCCGGGTTGGCTGGCCGCCATGACGACGACACCGCTGCCACCCACTCCGGACCAGGGCGACGACCCCGCACCGGACCTCACCACCGCACCGGTCACTCCGGCCGCCCTCGCCCCTGCGGCCACCCCCGCCGCTGCGGCCGCCGCGCCCGCCCGCGCCACCCGGGCCGGCGGTCTGCTGCCCGTCGATCCGACGCTGCGCCTCGCCACCGTGCTGACCCTCGTCAACTCCCTCGGCAACGGCCTGTACTTCCCCCTCGGCGTGCTGTTCTTCACCCGTATCGTCGGCCTGGACACGACCGCCGTCGGGCTCGGCATGACGGTCGCCGGGCTGGTCGGAGTGGCGGCCGGGGTGCCCGCCGGGCGCGCGGCCGACCGGTGGGGCGCCCGCCGGGTGGGTGCGCTGCTGTGGGCCGGCACGGGCGTGGCCACGGCCGCGTACACCCTGGTGCACTCCTACGCCGGCTTCCTCGTCGCGGTGATCTGCGCGACCGGGCTCCAGATGGCGAGCCGCGCGGTGCAGGGCGCGCTGTACGCCGATGTGCTGCCGGCCGCGACCCGCGTGGAGGCGCGGGCGTACCTGCGGATGGTGACGAACGTCGGGATGGGCGTGGGCGGCGCGCTCGGCGCGGTCGCCCTGCAACTCGACTCGCGCCCCGCGTACCTGACGGTCATCGTGCTCGACGCGCTGTCCTTCGCGGGCCCGGCGCTGCTGCTGCCCCGGCTGCCGCTCGCCCCGCACGCGCTCGCCCGCCAGAAGCTGGCCGCGACCGCCCCGGCCGCCCCGGCCGCCGACCGCTGGCGGGCCGTGCGGGACCTGCCGTTCCTCGTCGTGACCGTGCTGAACGCGGTGCTGGTGGTGCAGTACACGCTGTGCGAGGTCGGGCTGCCGCTGTGGATCGTGGAACGCACCGACGCGCCGCGCTGGACCGCGGCCCTGCTGATGATCGTCAACTGCGTGCTGGTGGCGCTGATCCAGGTCCGCGCCGCCCGCCGCGCCTCCCAGGTCCGCACCGCCGTACGGGCGATGGGCTGGTCGGGGCTGCTGCTGGCGGTGGCCTGCGCGGTGTACGCCCTCTCCGCGGGCCTGTCCCCGGTGTGGGCGGTGCTGGCGCTGACCGCCGGCGCGGTGGTGCAGGTCTTCGCCGAGGTGCTGTCGGCGGCCGGCGGCTGGACCCTCGGCTACGAACTCGCCGACGCCCGCGCCCATGGCGTCTACCAGGGCGTGTTCGGCACCGGCACGTCGGCCGGCATGATGGCGGGCCCGGTGCTGGTCACCGTCACCGCGATCGCGCACGGCGCGGCCGGCTGGGCGGCCCTGGGCGTGCTGTTCGCCGTCGCCGGGCTGGCCGTGGCGCCCACGGTGCGCTGGGCCCAGCGGGACGGCGACTGGCGTGGCGAACCGGCCTGAGCGAGCGGCACGGCCGCCCCGTACCGCCCCCGGGAATCTCCGCCGGCGCGACCGGGTTGCCGACGACGACCACGATCAGCCCGGGAAAGGGACGGAAGCCGATGAGCCTTCGCCAGTTCGAGTACGCCCTGGCCGTCGCCGAGCAGGGCTCGGTGACGGCGGCGGCGGAGCTGCTGCGGGTCGCCCAGCCGTCGATGTCCCAGCAGATCCGCGGCCTGGAGCGGGACCTCGGCGTGGAACTGTTCGCCCGCACGCCGACCGGCCTGGTGCCCACCGTGGTCGGCCGCGCGTTCCTGCGGGAGGCGGAGGCCGCGGTGAACGCGGCGCGGCGGGCGCGGGCGACGGCGCGGGCCGGTGCCGGGGAGCTGACGGGCGAGCTGGTGGTGGCGGCGCAGATGGGTTTCGGCACCCGCCAGTTGCCGGGTGCGCTGGCCGCGCTGCGGCGCCGTTACCCCCGGCTTGAGGTCACCGTCTTCGAGGAGCCCAGCTCCGCCGAGCTGGACCGGCTGTGCCGCCGGGGCGTGCTCGACCTGGCCCTGATGGCGGCGTGCGAGCGGAGCCCCGCCGACGCCCACCACCTCGGCGACGAGGAGTTCGTCGTGGTGCTGGGCGCCGGGCACCGGCTGCTCGCCGCGGACCGGGTCGAGCTGCGCGATCTGGAAGGGGAGCCGTGGGTGCGGTTCGACCGCGACAGCGCGCTCGACGGCGTACTGCTGGAGGTCCTGCGGGCCAACGACCTGACCCCGGCCACGGCCGCCCGGGTGTCCCAGACGGCCACGGCCGTGCGCTGGGCCGCGAACGGGCTCGGGGTGACCCTCGTCCCCGCCTCCGCGGTGCCCCACGGCCACGAGCACCTCGTCCGCCCGGTGTCCCCGGCGGTCTCCCAGCCCGTCATCGCCGTGGTCCGGCAGAGCGCGGGCCCCGCCGAGACGGCGCTGCTCGAACTCCTCCGCCAGGAGAACTGGCCCGAGCCCGACTGAATTCACCCGCCACCCGCCACCCGCCAGATGCCAGATGCCAGATGCCAGATATCTGATGTCTGATATCTGAAGAGAAACAGGCGTTCCGGAATCCGCGCCCACTTCTCGTCCATTTCCCCGATGTCGTCAACCCCGGGGGAATTCACCGCCGTCCACGACGAGGCTGCTCCCGGTCAGCCAGCTCGCCCGGTCGGACACGAGGAACAGCACCGCGTCCGCGATGTCCTCGGGCCGGCCCTCGCGTCCCAGCGGCACGGTGTCGTCGGCGTTGACCTGGCCCGGCGCGGCGTTCAGGCGCGCCCACTGCTCCCGCGTCGCCTCGCCGCCGGGGGTGGCGACCCGGCCCGGGGTCACGGTGTTGACCCGGACCCCGAACGGGGCCAGCTCCAGGGACAGTCCGCGGCTGTAGTTCTCCAGCGCCGCCTTCGCCGCGGTGTAGTGCAGGAACTGTCCCATCGGAGTGAGCACCGCGGCCGAGGAGACGTGCACGATCCGGCCCGAACGCCGCTCCCGCATCCCCGGCGTCAGCAGTGCGTCCAGGCGTACCGACGCGAGGAAGTTCAGGTCCAGCGCGTCCTGCCACTCCTCGTCGGGGATGGCCGCGGCGGACGCGTGCGGCTGTGCCCCGCCCGCGTTGTGGACGAGGATGTCCACCCCGCCGAGCGTCTCCCGCGCGGCCGTGGCCAGCGCCTCGGCTCCCGCCCGGGTCCGTACGTCGGCCGCGACGAAGGCGGCCCCCTCCGGCGCCGTGCTCGCCGCCGACCTGGCGGTGGTGAGCACCTCGGCGCCCGCGTCCAGCAGCCCGCGCACGACGGCCGCCCCGATTCCCCGGGTGCCGCCCGTCACCAGGGCGCGCTGTCCCGCGAGTTCCGGCTTTTCCGTCGCGTTCTCGATGGTGGCCATGTCGTCCGTCCTCTCGATTTCTATTCGATCGGTTTTCACGGTAGATCCGGAAAACGAGGAGGGGCAAAGACCAATTGTCAGCAGGCGCTATAGGGGAATCCTATGGGGTGGCCCGGACGCGCTGACGGAGGAAGAGGGCCGCGCGGTCCAGCGCCTCGTCCGCCTCGTCCAGCACACCGGCGTACGCCTGGAACACATGCGGTACGCCGTCGGTGACGTCGAGGATGACGTCCACCCCGGCCGCCCTGGCCCGGTCGGCCAGGCGCGTGGAGTCGTCCAGGAGCATCTCGTGGGTGCCCGCCTGGAGGAGGACCGGCGGGAAGCCGGCCAGGTCGGCGCAGACGGCGGGGCTGAGCAGGGGCTGGCGCGGGTCCTGGCCCGCCAGGTACATCGCGCCGGTGTGCTCCATGCCCTCGCGGGTGAAGAGCGGGTCGCTGTCCGCCTTGGTGCGCATGCTCTCGCCGCTGCGGGTCATGTCGAGCCCGGGGGAGAAGGCCACCAGCGCGGCGGGCAGGGGAAGGCCCGCGTCCCGGGCGGCGAGGCAGGCGGTGACGGTGAGGCCGCCGCCGGCGGAGTCCCCGGCGAACGCGATCGACGACGGGTCCTCGCCGTCGTCGAGGAGAGCGCGGTAGGCGCGCACCGCGTCGTCGATCGCGGCCGGGAACGGATGCTCGGGGGCGAGCCGGTAGTCCAGGGACAGGGCCCTGAATCCGGTCCTGCTCACCAGATTCCCGGTGACGGCCATCGCCGTCCCGGGCGAGCCGGACAGGTAGGAACCGCCGTGGAAGTACAGGAGCGTGCCCGGGCGCGGGTGTTCGGCCGGCTCGACCAGCACAGCGGGCCGGCCGCCGAGCGCCGTGGCCCGGGTGCGGAGCCCGGCCGGGACGATCATCCCGGCCATCAGCGCGGCGAAGCCCGCCCGGATCGCCGCCACCGACCGGGGCCCCTCGGGCCGTGGCCGCTGCCGCAGCATCGCGTCGATCCTCGCACGCTGTTCCCTGCTCATCGCCGTCTCCCTGCTGTTCGTGGTCCGTTCGTGGCCGGTCCCGCGCCCCGGGGGACGCGCGGAACATGCATGCCGATACACTATATGCCATGGCATATAAATCTCCGGGCGCTCCCGGCTCGCCCGGTCCCTGCGACCCGGTCGACCTCCCCGCCTTCTTCGCCGATCTCGTCCGCTGCGAGACGCGCCTCTACAACGCCCTGAACGACCGGCTCCGCGAGGGGCACGGGATCGTCACCTCGCAGTTCGAGTTCCTGCGCTTCGTGCGCGACCGTCCCGGGTGCCGGGTGGCGGACATCGCCGGTGAGTTCGCCATCGGGATCGGCGCGACCAGCAAGGGCGTCGACCGACTGGAGAAGCTGGGCTGGGTGACACGGCGGCCCAATCCGGCGGATCGCCGCTCGTCGCTGCTGGCCCTGACCGATGACGGCGTGCGGCTCGCCGAGGCGGCGGAGGCCACGTTCACCGAGGCGCTCACCGAGCTGATCGGAGACGCCCTCGGCGCCTCCACCGGGCCGCCTGCCGCCCAGGCCCTCGCACGGCTGCGCTCCACCCTGGAACACCGCCGGACCGGCCTGCCCACAGGCTGACCACCACCACCGCCCCCACCCGGCCACCCGGCCCCGAAACCAACCGCTTCGAGGACCTGGCCGGTGCCTGGCCGGCCCTCCCGGGGCGTGGGCGTCGAGTTCTGGCCTGATCCGGCAGGTGGCGTGGCCGATACTCCGCCAACCCGGGCCGTCACCGCTCGGTTGGTGACATCATCACCCTCACTCGCCGTAGTCTCACGCGTGCAGGGCTGCGGTGCGAGGGCTGGACGCGGACGCGCTGGGGAAGAGGGCCCGGGATCGTTGATGAGCTGGTACCAACAGAGCTGGTGGACCCACTTCGTGTTACCGGCCGTCGTCTGCGCGGGGGTCTCCTGGTTCGGGCTGCTGCGCCACTTCCACGGCAAGGGCAGGCTGCTGGGCAGCCGCCGGTCCACGGCCCTGGCGTGCAGCGTGCTGGCGCTGATGTGCGCGGTGGCCATCGGCACCGGCCTGCTCCTGCCGCACCTGGCCGCGCTGCCGCCGGCGGCGGCCGGGTTCGCCACCGGCGCCGCGGCCATCCCCCGCAAGAAACAGGACGAGACCACCCAGCCGTACGTCAAGTTCATGACCCTGGGCATCGCCTGGCTCATGGAGCGCCTGGAGTACCGGATGCGGACAGATGGCCTCACCTGGTGCGACGCGGCGCTGGAGGGGGTGCGGGAGTCGACCCAGCTGCGGCTTTTGGCCCATGGCGTCCGGCAGTACCTGCTCGAACGCCACCAGTTGGGCGCGGTCGTCAAAGCGGTCAACGCCACCTACGACGCCGCGGAGAAGGCGATCGACGCGGCCCTGGACGTACAGACCATGATCGACGAGAACTGCCGGACACGCTGGCTGGCCCCCGAGCCCACCGCGCACGAACGCTTCGAATGCCGCAGAAGCCTGGAGGAGGCCCGCACCCAGTGCGTGCACCTGCTGCTCATCGCCTACCTGCACGGCCGGCGGTCGGAACAGCCCGAGATCGAGGCCCTGCGGGCCAAGTTGGTACCCGAGGACACCTATCGCAGTGCCGGCGTGCCCACCCAGCGGGGCTGGTTCAGCCGGTGGCGCGCCCGTGGTTAGCGCACCGCGCTGTCAAAAGACACCGCGCTGTCAAAGGCGGGGACAGGACTCACAGGCGTGAGGGGAGTCCGCTCCCGCGCAACGGCTGGGGACTCGGCGCGCTCTCCGGAGTGGCATAGAATCTGATCTCCACACCGGCCCCGAGCGCCTCCGCCGCGGCGGCCAGCGTACGGACCGTCACATTGGCGTCCCCGGACATGATCTGACTGACCCGACCCGGACTGACGCCCATCGCCTTGGCCAGATCAGACCGCGACTTGCCCAACCCCGCCAACAGGCCGGCCAATGACGCCGTGGCCTGCCGCGCCAGCTGCGCTCCCGCAAGGTCCGTCCCGTTCTCGCCGCGAGCGAAGATGCTCACGTGCTCACCCCCAAGTCTGGTGCCGGCAACCGCTGTTGCCGTACTTCAAGGATGCCACCTTTAGCTCTAGCTAAAAACTCGGTTGGGGAGAAAATGTCAGGCGAGGCGGCTCGGAGGCTCCTGCGGACCGCCTCTGACCTGCGCCGACGGGGTCGACCGTAGAGAATCGGCCAGAATGCGGTATCACTCCGACGGAGGTACGTCGCCGTCCCCGGGTTCCGCCCGCGAGGTCCCGGGCCCGAGTGCTCCGGTGAGGCGGTCGAGGGTGGCCGCGTCGACCGGGGCCGCTCCGGTGAGGGTGTCGACGAGTGCCTGGGCGAGGACGGTGGCGGGGCCGATGCGGGTGTCCTCGCCCTCGTCGCCGGTGACCTTGCCGATGACGGCGTCGCGCACGGACTGGGAGACGTCGAGATTCCCGAACAGCTCCGGGAACGACAGCGCCATCAGACAGACGCCCACGTTGGCGGAGAGGATCGACTGACAGGCCAGTTCGGGGGCGGTGCGCAGCCGCCCGGCGGCACGGCAGCGCTGCACGGCCGCGCGCAGGAGGGCCTGCGCCTCCTTGATCCCCTGCGGCTTCGCGTCCCCTGTGGGGGTGAACATCAGCCGGTAGAGATGGGGGTTGCGGAGCGCGAACGAGACATGGCTGTCCCAGGCCGTGCGCAGGTCCGCCACCGGATCGCCGGTGGACGGGTTGCGCCGCTTGTTGGCCAGGAAGCGTTCGAAACCGAGATCGGCGGCCGCGGTGAGCAGTCCCTGCTTGTCGCCGAACTGCCGGTAGATCTCGGGCATGCCGACCTTGGCCCGGTCGCAGATCGCCCGGGTCGAGATCGCCAGCGCGTCCTTGGTGGCGAGCAGTTCCGAGGTGGCGTCCAGAATGCGCTCTCGTGCCGTCGACATGGTCGCCACGATAGCAGCGCTAACGAGGGCGGCCGGTTTTTGTCCGGAAAGGTGCGTGAAGTCAGGGGGCGGTGCCGGGAACAGTGTTAACGACACTAACCAATTATGTTAGCGTCGAATACGTCCTGTTGGTAGCGAGAGAGCTGGTGTCCCCGATGAACCGTCCGACGTTCCACCGTGCCTGCGCCGCCGTCGCCGCGACCGCCACCGGTGCGGTCCTGCTCGCCGCCTGCGGTGGCGGCGGCAGCGATGACGGCGCCGCCCGGCAGGCGTCCGGCGCGCCGCGGTCCACGGCCGCCGCGCCGAAGTCCACGGCCCCCGACCAGGCCGCCGGCGCCGCCTTCACCGCCATCCACGTCGGCGGGCCGACCACGATCCTGAAGCTCGGCGGTGCGCGTCTGCTGATCGACCCGACCTTCGACGAGCCGAAGAAGTACAAGAGCGGGCTGGAGAAGACGCACGGCCCCGCGTTCGGCGTGGACAAGCTCGGCCGGATCGACGCCGTACTCCTCTCCCACGACCAGCACGACGACAACCTCGACGACTCCGGCCGCAAGCTGCTCAAGGACATCCCGGTGGTGTACTCCACGCCCGGCGCGCGCAAGCGGCTCGGCGCGCACATCACGGGCATGACGAACTGGCAGCAGCAGGAGCTGAAGACGCCCACCGGGTCGATCACGGTCACCGCGGTGCCCGCCCTGCACGGCCCCGACGGGGTGTCCCGCGGCGCGGACGGCGAGGTCACCGGGTTCGTGCTCAGCGGCAAGGGCGTGCCCACCGTCTACGTCTCCGGTGACAACGCCTCGGTGAAGGTGGCCAAGGAGGTCGGCGACCGGGTCAAGAAGGAGATCGGGCCGATCGACACCGCCGTCCTGTTCGCCGGCGCCGCCCGCACCCCGGCGATCCTGAAGAACGCGCCGCTGACCCTGACCTCGAAGAACGCGGCGCTGGTGGTGAAGGAGCTGAACCCCCGCAAGGTGGTCGCCGTCCACACCGACAGCTGGAACATCTACTCCGAGGACCTCGGCTCGCTGGTCAAGGCGTTCCAGGAGCAGGGCGTCGACGGCAAGCTCGTCGACGTCCGGCCCGACGGCACCGAGAAGAACCTGGCCGGGTGAGCCGGGCCGGCCCCGCCCGGCCAGGGGCCGTCACCGTCAGGTGTGGTCGTGCGCGCGCCGCAGCCGCAGCGGCGCGTAGACCAGCAGCGCGGCGGCGAACGCCACCGGGTAGGCGAGGTCGGCGCCGTGCAGGGCGCGGGCGGCCGGGCCCACGTACAGGCCGGTGTCCATGAACGGCACCGCCGCCGCGAACGCGACGACGAACGCGGTGAGCGCGGGCCACCACGGCTGCGGGCGGGCCGCCTCCTCGGCCAGGTCGAC
This sequence comes from Streptomyces sp. NPDC047017, assembly GCF_040644175.1. Lineage (NCBI taxonomy): Bacteria > Bacillati > Actinomycetota > Actinomycetes > Kitasatosporales > Streptomycetaceae > Streptomyces > Streptomyces sp. NPDC047017. The sequence goes on from NZ_JBEYVW010000017.1 coordinate 42,152, forward strand.
GGGGCGGCCGCCGCGCACCCGGGCCCGGGCGGCCCAGTCGACGACCACGATCGCGACGAACGCGGGGATCCAGTACCCGACGAACAGCAGCACGTTCTGGAAGCGGGCGGTGGTGTCGGCCGCGTGCATCCACAGCACCAGCGGGAAACCGAGCACCGCGGCGCACGCGGCGGCCACCGGGCGGGGCAGCCGTACGCCCATGGTCTGCAGGGCCAGCGATCCGCTGTAGTCGTTCATGGCGTTGCTGCACAGCGCCGCGAGCGCCACCGCGAGCAGCCCGAAGGTGCCGAGCACACCGCCGCCGAGGAGCCGGTCGACGCCGTGGGCGGTCTGGTCGGTGAACTCGGCGGCCCCCCACAGGCCGAGCGCCTGCACCGCCACGAAGGACACGCCGATGCCGAGCAGGGTGCACCAGAACATGCGCCGGCGTGAGGCGGTGGGCGGCAGGTAACGGCTGAAATCACTGGCGTACGGCGCCCAGGACAGGGCGAGGCTCAGCGCGACGGTGCAGGTCAGGACGAACGCGCCGGCCCGGTCGGCGCCGTGCGCGGTGGCCGGTTGCGCGGCGTGCGTGCCGTGCAGCAGTTTCACCGCCAGCAGGACGAAGGCGGCGGCGAGCGCGAAGGTCATCACCGTCTGCAGGCGGTGGATCGCCTCGTACCCGAGCACGCCCAGGGCGCCCTGGGCGGCCAGCATCACCAGGACGCCCGCCCAGAACGGCCACCCGGACAACTGGGCCAGCGCGTCCCCGCCGAACAAGCCGATCAGCGCGTCCCAGGCGATGGACGACAGCCATTGCAGGGCGCCCGGCAGGGCCACCGACCCGCCGAAGGCCAGCCGGGCCAGCGGCAGCTGCGCCGCGCCGGTCCGGCTGCCCCAGGTGCCCAGGTAGGCGGTGGGCACCGCGCCCAGCAGGGTGCCCAGCACCACCGCCGCCAGCGCGGTCGTGAAGTCCAGCCCGAGCGTGACACCGACGGTGCCGGTGAACACGCCGGTCATGGTCAGGTTGGGCGCGAACCAGACGGTGAACAGCCGCCCCGGGCCGCCGTAGCGGGCGTCCTCGGGCACGGGCGTGATGCCCCGCGCCTCCACCCGCAGGTCGCCGGGGGCCGAGGGCATGCGCCCGTCGAACGCCGTGATGTGTCGTGGGTCGGTGACGGCCGTTTCACCATGGGCATACGGCAACGACATGTGACATCCCTCCGCCAGTCCTAACTGGTTCAGGTTCGACGGGTGTGATCTCAGCCCCCGCGCGGGGGCACCCCGTGTCCAGGTACGGCCGCCAGGATAGCCCGGCCAGGTGAGAGGGCCCGCACCGCCCGCACCGGCCGCCCGCCCGCCCGGCCGTCCGCACCGGCCGTCCGTCCGCACCGGCCGTCCGCCCGGCCGCCCGCACCGGCCGTCCGCCCGCCCGTCCGCCGGTGCGGTCCCGGACTCTCGGTCTTCCCGGACGCGCTGGTGCGGAGACCGCCTCTGAGCAGCGGGCATGCAACGGAACGGCACCGGAACGCCCGCTCTGCGAGACACGCTGTCCATGTATGGTGGCCGCCATGGAGAGGCGGCACGGACAGGTGGGGCGTCCCCGCAGTGAGCAGGCGCGTACGGCCGTGCTGCGGGCGGTCGACGACCAGTTGCTCGAAGTCGGCTACGCGGCCATGACGATGAAGGGCATCGCGGAGCGGGCCGGTGTGTCCCGCCAGACGGTCTACCGCTGGTGGTCGACCAAGGCGGAGATCCTCTTCGAGGCCAGCGCGGTGGACGCGGAGCAGGAACTCGCCGTCGAGCCCACCGGCGAGCCCGTCGACGACCTCACCGCCTATGTGGCGGCACTGGTGGACTTCCTCGCCCGCTCACCGGCCGGCGCCGCCTACCGGGCCCTGCTCGGGGAGGCGCAGCACGACCCCGCCGTGGCGGACCTCCTCGCCACCAAGGACGTCCTGGGTGACAGCGCGCGCACAGTGATCGAGGGCGTACTCGGCGCAGGCGCAGGCGCCGGGCCGGTCCCGGTCGGCGAGGCCACGGCCCTCCTGATCGGACCCGCCTTCTTCTGGGTGCTCAGCGGCCGCGACCCCGCCCGGCTCGCCCCCCGGGAACTGGCCGAGACGTTCCTGCGCGAACTGCGCGCACGCGGGCGGCACTGAGCCGCTGGCGTGACCGCCGGCGCCCCGGCGATGCCGCCCGACGCCACGCCGTCCCCCCGGCCCGGCTCCGGGTCAGGTGGCTTCAGCCGGGGCCACCACGGCGGCCAGCCGGTCGCGGAACCAGCGGTGGCCCGGGTCGGACGAGTTGCGTGGGTGCCAGGCCATCCCCAGCTCCAGGCAGGGGAGTTCGAGGGGGATGGGGAAGGTGCGCAGGCCCAGCGCCGCGATCGTGCCGGGGAGCCAGTCGGCCACGGTGAGGGCGACGAGGTCGCTGTCGCTCGCGAGCATCATGGCGCTGGTGTGGCTGGGCACCACGACGGCGGTACGGCGCCGCAGCCCGCGTTCCGCGAGCGCGGTGTCCAGGGGACCGAGGCGCTTGCCGAGCCGGGAGATGCCGATGTGGTCGGCGGCGGCGAGGCGGCGGGCGTCGATGCGCCCGCGGAAGAGGGGATGGCCGCTGCGGGCGACGCCGACCAGTGCCGTCCGTTTGAGCGGCCGGGTCCGGATCTCCGGGTCCAGGTTGTCCAGGACGCCCAGTTCGACGTCCACCCCGCCCTGCCGCAGCGCCGCCCCGCCTTCCACGGCCTCCGGCAGGAACACCACGTCCACGTCCGGGGCCTCCGCGTGGATGCTCTCGATCAGGGCCCCGGCCACCCCCGCCACCAGGATTTCGGTGGTCTGCACCCGGAAGGTGCGCCGGAGGTGCCCGGCGTCGAAACCGGCCCCGGGGCGCAGCACGTTGTCGCAGCCCCGCAGCAACGCGCCGACCTCCTGGCGCAGTTCCAGCGCCCGCGCGGTCGGTACCAGTTCCTGGCCGGCCCTGACCAGCAGCGGGTCCCCCACCGCGCGGCGCAGCCGGGCCAGCATCCGGCTGGTCGTCGAAGGCGAGGTCCCGAGCCGCTCGGCGGCCCGCGTCACGCTGTTCTCCTGAAGGAGGACGTCCAGCGCCCTCAGCAGATTGAGATCCATCGTCCTGCTCCACCTCACCCCTTCTCACCTGCGTCCTTGCATTTTCTGCAAGGTCTCCTCGTCAATCTTTGCATTGCCCTGGCGCTTGCCGGCCCGGAGAGTGGAACTACGGAGCGGACACGCCCCGACCCCCTCTCCTCCCGGAAGGAGTCGCACCATGCCACAGTCCCCGCGAGAGTCTCCGCGAGCGGACCGAGAAGGTGACGTCCTGGCCGTGGTCAGCCAGAGCACAGCGGCCGTCTCCTTCTTCGACGCCGCGTCCGACCAGTACCTGGGCGCGGTGGAAACCCTCGCCGAACCGCACGAGTTGTGCTTCGACCCGGTGCACCGGCTGCTGTGGTGCACACAGACGTACCGCTCGGGCTTCTACCACGCGCACAGCGGCCGGCGTACCGAACTGACCGTCATCGACCCCGACCTGCGCCGCGTCGTCGAGGTCGTCGACCTCGCCCCCGAGCAGGCGCCGCACGGGATCGCGCTGGACGCGGTCCGCAATCGCCTCTACGTCAGTGTGGAGGGCTCGGCGGACCGGCCCGGCGGTGTCGTGGTGATCGACACCGGGACCCGCCGACCGGTGGGCAGGATCGACTCCGGCGCGCCGGGCTCGCACTGGGTCGCCCTCGACGCGGCGGGCCGGACGGCGTGCGTCGCCAACAAGGAGGCGCCCTTCGTCTCGCTCCTGGACCTGGAGCGGGGCACCCTCACCGCGAAGGCCGGCGTGCCCGGCAGTGAAGGCGTCGCCGTCTCCGCCGACGGCACGCGCGCCTTCGTCGCGGCCCCCTACAACGGGTCCTTCGCCGCCCCCGGGGACCGGCCGGCTCCCGGCATCCAGGTCGTCGACATCGAGTCGGCCACCGTCGTCGACACCCTGCCGGCCCAGGACCCCGTCATGCCGCTGCACCTGACCGGCGCCGGACTGCTGCTCGCGGGCGAAGTGGCCGTCGAGCCGGAGCGCCGGCCCGGGGGCGTCCGCATGGCGCCGGGCCGCCTCACGGTCTTCTCGGCCGCCACCGGCGAGCGGCTGGGCGGCCTGGAGGTGGGCCGCTGCCCGCTCACCATCACCTCGTCCCCGGACGGCCGGATCGCCTATGTGGCCTCGTACGCCTCCGGGGTCGTCGACGTCGTCGACCTGCGGGCGTCGGAGCGGCTGGCGCGCATCAAGCACGCGGGGTTCGGCGAGACGGGGACGCACGGGCTGGCGTACATCCCGCGCGCGGCCTGAGCCTTATATCTAGACATGGTGTCTCGTTACTGATAAATTTCGGGACACGATGCCTCGTATGTCAGAGGCGCCACTTTCCCCCTCCCTTTCCCTCTCCATCTCTTTGTCTGTCTATCTGTCTATCTCTCCCCATCAATCTCTTCCTCTCTCGAAGGAGGCACGCGCATGCGTGTGTTCGTGACCGGAGCAAGCGGCTGGATCGGTTCCGCCGCCGTCGACGACCTGATGGCCGCGGGGCACGAGGTCGTCGGCCTCGCCAGGTCGGACCGGTCCGCGGCGTTCCTGGCCCGCAAGGGGGCCGAGGTCCTGCGCGGTGACCTGGACGATCTCGGTTCCCTGCACCGGGGGGCCGCCGCCGCGGAAGGCGTGGTCCACCTGGCCAACAAGCACGACTGGGGCGACCCCGCCGGATCGGACCGGGCCGAGCGGGCGGCGGTGGAGACCCTCGCCGAGGCCCTGGTCGGCACCGGCCGGCCGCTCGTCGTCGCGGCGACCATCTCCGGCATCGTCGAGGGCAGGCCCGTGCGGGAGACCGACGCCTGCCCGGCCGTGGGACCGGGTTCGGACCGCGGCGGCAGCGAGAACCTCGCCCTGGACTACGCCGCACGGGGCGTGCGGACCGTCATCACCCGCTTCGCGCCGACCGTGCACGGCGCCGGTGACTGGGCGTTCGTGAAGTTCCTGGTGGACGCCGCCCGCAAGCAGGGCGTCTCCGGTTACATCGGGGACGGCTCCACGACGTGGTCGGCGGTGCACCGCTCGGACGCGGCGCGCCTGGTCCGCCTCGGGCTGGAGTCGGCGCCCGCCGGAACGCGGCTGCACGCGATCGCGGAGGAGTCCCTCACCACCCGGACGATCGCCGAGGCCATCGGCCGCCACCTCGGCCTGCCGGTGGTCTCGGTCGCCCCGCAGGACGCCGCCGACCACTTCGGCTTCGTCAGCGGCTTCTTCGCGGACACGATGACCGCGTCGAGCGACCTCACCCGCGAACTGCTGTCCTGGACCCCGACCGGGCCGACCCTGGTGCAGGACATCGAGGCCGGCGCATACGCCGAGGCGTGAGCCGCGCTCGGCCGCCGGACCGCCCGGCCACCGGCGATCCCCGCGCCACCGGCGATCTCCCCGCCGGTGGCCGGGCACCCGCCGGTGGCCGGGCACCCGCTTCGAAAGGCGCACCGGCGCCCCCTGAGCGCGCCGCGTCCGGCCGGGCCGGGGCTCACAGGTACGGGCGCGTGATCAGTTCGATCGCGTGACCGGCGGGGTCCTTGAAGTAGACGCCCCGGCCGCCGTGTTCGTGGTTGATCTCGCCCGGGCGGCGCATCTGCGGATCGGCCCAGTGCACGACGCCCTGCTCGCACAGCCGCCGGTACGCCCGGTCGAACAGGTCGTCGTCGAGGAGGAAGGCGTAGTGCTGCATCTGGATCTCCACCGGCGGCTCGGCGAACTGGAGCAGGACGCCGTCGGTGAGCTGGATGTTGGTGAAGGGTCCCCACGAGGGTGCCTCGGGGAGTTCCAGCAGCTCCCGGAAGAAACGGGCTGACGCGCCGCGGTCCTTGGCGGCGATGATGGTGTGGTTGAAGGTGACGGGCATGCGGGTGACCTCGCTGCGGTTCGACACGGGGAAACACGGGGAAAAGGGACTCGCGGTGCATGCGCACGGGGAGGCCCGCGTGTCGAACCGAAGGGGTGCTGGTGCTTGTCGCGCACCCGCGAGGCGGTCAGGTCACCACCGGATCGCCCGTCCGTGTGTGGCGTAGTGCCGGTCCGGTGTTCACGTCGGACGACGTTACTCGATCTCGCGGGCCGGGCCAACTGGTCTTCGGACTACGGGCGTCCGACCGGGCACGCGGCCCTCACCCGGCCGTCTGTCCTTCGTGGTCCTGGCCGCCCGCGTGGTCCGTGCCGGCCGGGGGCGCCGCGGGGCTGGTGCGGAGGACTTCGCGGGCCTGTTCGGCGGCGCGGGTGATGCTCTCGCTGATGAAGTCGAGGAAGCGGGCGAGGTTCTCCAGGCGGTCGGCCGCGGGGGTGTGCGGGCCGAGGACGGCGGCGCCCTCGCGCGCGGTGCGCACGAGCTGGTCGTTGGACCGGGCGCCGGCGATCGTCGCCTGGTAGAAGAGTTCGTCGTCGACGATGTACCGGTCGCGACGGCGTTCGTCGCGTTCCCTGCGGACGAGGCTCTGGCTCTCCAGGAAGGCGATCGCCTTGGAGACGGACGCCGGGCTGACCTGGAGGCGACCGGCGAGTCCGGACGCGGTGAGGCTGCCCGCGTCCGTGGTGAACAGGCAGGTCAGCACCCGGGCCGACATCTTGTTCAGGCCGGTGGCCATGAGGACCGTGGTGAGCGTCTCCTCGTACTCGGCCACCGCCTGCGCGTCGCGGCCGTGCGGCTGGGCGACCGTCTCCCGGGGGCCGGAGGCGGCGGTCCTGCGCCGGTGCGCGCGGCGTTCGGTGGCACGGTGGGCCAGGTCGGCGCGGTAGGAGGTGGGGCCGCCGTTGCGCATCACCTCGCGGGTGACGGTCGAGGTCGGGCGCTCCAGGCGGCGGGCGATCTCGGCATAGGGCAGGCTGTCGGCCAGCCCCAGCGCGATCTGCCGGCGGTTCTGCTGGGTGAGCCTGCCTCCCGGCATCGCGGTCTCCTCGGCGGTCCGTGGTCCTTCACCACACTCCCTTACCCCGCCACCCTAGCGTCGACTTCTCTCTCATTGCAACGGATCTGCTGCTCCGGCCTGCGGAAATAGCTACAGTACGCAACAGGTCCGAGGTGAAAGCGGAAGGGTGTCGACCGGTCGGGCCAGCCGATGATCACTTGTTCCCAACGGCCGGGCGTCGCATGATTGTTCGGTTCCTGCCCACGACAGCTGAAGGAATCATGCGCAAGGTCTTCACCACCCTGGCCGCCGTCGCGGCCGCCACCCTGCTCACGGCGGGGCACGCTTCCGCGGCCGGCACCCAGGTCTACAAGGGCACCGGCTGGCAGCTGGAGAGCTCGATGACCGCGAGCGGCGACGGCATCCACTCCCTCAACAAGAACGCGACGTACACCATCACGTTCGCCGACAGCGCGGCCCGCAAGACCCTGGAGTACTACTACAAGCCGCTGGCCGACTGGATGACCAAGCAGACGGGCGTCAAGTTCACGGTCAGTGCCACCAACCTGCCCGAACCGACGGCCTGTTCCACCGCGCCGATCCACACGATCGTGATCGGCCTGAAGACCCGGCCCATGAAGGACAAGGGCATGAGCCACACCAGCCCTTGCTACGACACCCGGGACGACACGGCGTACGGCGCCTGGATCGACATGGACAAGGAGTACTGGGACCACCCGGGCTGGTTCAGCGGCACCGGCAAGAACACCACGCTCGACTTCGCGATGATCTGGAACGCCAACGCGCACGAGCTGGGTCACGCCATCGGCCTGGACCACCCCAACACCCGTGACTCCAAGGGCGTCGTGAAGCCCTTCGACTGCGTGAAGAACTCCGCCGGCTGGCGGCCGCTGATGTGCTCGCCCAACGGCGGACCCACCAACAAGACCGGCGTCAACTACACCGCGTACGACATCGCCGGGATCAAGCAGCTCGTGGCCAACTACACGCTTCCGGCGCCCGCGAAGGCGAAGCCGAAGGTGAAGGCCGGGCAGCCGGCCGGCGTCACGGCGCTGCCCGCGCGCGTCAGCGACTGACGCCGCCGCCTGCCGTTTCCCTGCTGTATCCCTGCCGTATCCCTGCTGTACCTCGGGCAGTACCCCTGCCGTCTCCGTGCAGTAGCCCTGTCGTGCCCGTGCCGTGGCCGTGAAGCGGTCCCGTGGCGCGGGCACGGCACCGGTCCCGCGAAGCACTCGTGAAAACTCTGTGGAAGCGGTGTCAGTGGGGCCGCTTATGCTGCGTGGACGATCACGCGGTACCGGGGGTACCAGGGGAGGGCGCGGTATGTTCGGCAGGCTGTGGGGCAAGGGTGCGGAGAGACCGGTGGCGGACCCGCACGCCCTCCCCGTCCCGCGCAGGCAGAAGAACGGGATGTACACCCCGCACGCGCTCGGGGACGCGCGCGTGCAGGCGCTGGTGGTAGGCGGCCCGGGCGGGTGACTGGGCGGCCGTCAAGGCGGCACTGGCCCCCTTCGACCTCGGCCGCGACCACCATGTCCTCGGTGAACTGGCCGACCTGGACGGTGTGCAGCACTGGATCGGCCGGGTCGCCGACGAGGCCCGCGCCGCCGCGTACCAGGCCCGCGGACGCGCGCTGGACCCCGCCCTCGCCTACGAACACGGACGGGTCAACGCCTACGCCGGTGCGTACGAGGACGCCCTGACCGCCCTCGACCAGGCCCTCGCGCTGCTGGGCGCGCCGGGACCGGAGGGGGGCGACGCCGGCGAGTGGGCCGAGTGTGTGCGCCTCGCGGGCGCCGTGGAGGGCATCTACCTCAAGCGACCCGCCCCCGCCCTCACCCGCCTCGACGCCGCGGTCTCCCGCCTGACCGCCCTCGGCCGCACCGAGGAGACCGAGCCGCTGACCTCGCTCGCGGCCCGCCTGCGCGACGAGCAGTGAGACGAGCAGTGAGACGAGCAGTGAGAGGAGTGGCATGACGGGGTCCGAGCTGGGTGGCGAGGGCGGACCCGGGTTGGGCGGCGAGGGCGGCCCCGGGGCCGTCTTCCGCACGACCAGCGGCCGGATTCGCGGTCGCCGTGCGGTGGACGGTGTCGTGGCCGTCCTCGGGATTCCGTACGCCGCCCCGCCCTTCGGCCCGTACCGCTTCCGCGGGCCGCGGCCCGTCACCGACCCGGGCGCCACCCGGGACGGCACCCGTTTCGGACCCGTCGCGCCGCAGTCCGCCGAGCTGCCCGGCTCGCCGGTGTGGCGGCCCGGGGACGAGGACGTCCTCACCGTCAACGTGTGGACGCCCGAGCGGCCGTACGGCGGCGGCCCGCTGCCGGTGCTCGTCTGGGTCCACGGCGGCGCCTACACCTTCGGCTCCTCCGCCCAGCCCGACTTCGACGGCGCCGCGCTCGCCCGGGCGGGGCTGGTCGTGGCCAGCTGCAACTACCGGGTCGGATTCGAGGGGTTCGGGCAGGTGCCGGGCTTCCCCGCCAACCGCGGGCTGCTCGATCAGGTGGCCGCCCTGCGCTGGGTCCGGGACAACATCGCCGTGTTCGGCGGCGATCCCGGCCGGGTCACGGTCGCCGGGCACTCCGCCGGCGCCGGCTCCATCGCCTGCCTGCTGACCATGGAACGGGCCCGCGGGCTGTTCCGCCGGGCCATCGTCCACAGCGTGCCGCACGCCTTCCACCCGGTCGAGGTCGCCACCGCGATCACGGCGCGGATCGCGGCCGAGGCCGGGGTCGCGCCCACGGCCCAGGGACTGCTCTCCGCCGCGCCGCACCGCCTGGTGACCGCCTCGGACACGGTCGCCCGCCAGTGCGCGGACCGTCCCGTGGCCGCGGTCCAGGCGTACGACCCGGTGCTCTTCCAGCCCGTCGTCGACGGGGACGTACTCCCCGGGGACCCGCTCGGCGCCGGGGACCGGCTCGACGCAGGGGACCCGCTCGGCGCCGGGGCCGCCGGTGCCGGCCGGGACGTCGGCCTGCTGGTGTGCCACACGCTCGACGAGTACTGGTTCCCGCACGCGGTCGGTGCCGTGCGGGAGGTCACCTCGGAGCCGGAACTCGCCGCGTTCGCCGAGGTCCTGGGGCTGCCCGCGCGGCTGCTCGACGGCTACCGCGCGCTGATGCCCGGCGCCCCGGTGCTCGACCGGTACCTCGCGCTCAGCGGCGACGCCCGGTTCGGCGAGGGCAGCAGCCGGCTCGCCGAGCGGCACGCCCGGGCCGGCGGACGGGCCCACCTGGCCCGGTTCGCGCGCCGCCGCCCGACCGCCGACGGGCAGGCCAGGCCCTGGCACACCGCCGACATACCGTTCGCCTTCGGCAACCTGGACGCGGAAGGCGCCGCCTTCCTCATCGGCGGCGCCCCCGACGCCCAGGACCGGGCCCTGTCCCGCCGCATGCTGGGCGCGTGGGTGGGCTTCGCGGCCCACGGCGACCCGGGCTGGCCGCCGGTCACCGCCGACGCGACCCCGGTGAAGTACTGGGCCGTCCCGGACGACCACGTGCGCGACGACGCCACCTCGGACGTACGGGCGCTGTGGCGGGGAGTGCCGCTGCGGCTCCTGGGTCCGTGAGCACCTGCTGCCCGGCCGGCGGCCGGGCCGCTGCTCAGGCGCGGCTCAGCGCCGCCGCCCCCGCGGCCAGGACCGCGCCGAACACCAGCAGCCAGCCGTAGGACAGCGCGTTCAGCAGCGGTCCGCCCACCGCCCCGGCGAGGCCGGCGCCGACGAAGAGGGCGCTGTTGTTCCAGGCGAGCACGGCGGTGGCGTTGCGCGGGAAGAGCGACACGACCCGGCCCTGCTGCGGCGCGAACATCGCGTACGTGCACACGGCGAAGACGGCGAGCCCCGCCGCGAGCAGCATCACGTTCCCGGTGTGGAAGAGGCCGCAGACGGCCAGTTCCATCGCGGCCATGCACAGCAGCACCGTGGTCAGGGTGCGTCCCGCGCCCCAGCGGTCGGTCAGCTGGCCGCCGAGCAGGCCGCCCGCCACCGCGCCGACGCCGTAGACCACCAGCACCCAGGGGGTCGAACCGCCCTGGCCGCGCGCGTCGAGGGCGACGCCCAGGAACGTGTACAGCAGGTAGACGGCCAGCGCCCACACGGCGGTCACGCTCACCGCGCGCAGCGCCGCGCCCAGCGGCAGGCGGCTGCGTTCCCCGGCCTGCCCGGGCATCGCCGGCATCACCGCCCAGGCGGCCGCGCCGAGCAGCAGGGTGAGGACCGCGATGCCCACGAACACCGGCCGCCAGCCCACACCGCGGCCCAGCGCGGAGCCGATCGAGGCGCCGAGCGCCAGCGACGACAGCAGCCCGGAGCTGACGACCGCGAGCCACCGGCCCCGCTTGGCGTCCGGCGCCATGACGGCGGTCGCCGCGTACACCGCGGGGTTGGCCGCGCCGGAGGCGAGCCCGGCGAGGACGCGGGTGAGCAGCAGGACGGGGTAGTTCGGGGCGAACGCGGTGGCCAGGTTCGCCACGGTGAACAGCAGCAGCCCGCCGACCAGGACGAGCCGGCGGTCCACCCGGTCGGCGACGGAGCCGATGAGCGGCGCGCCGACGATGTAGGCGACCGAGAAGGCGGTGACCACCGCGCCGAGGTCCGCGGCCCGCATCTCGTACGACTCCGCGATGCGCGGCAGCAGCGGCGAGATGACGAACAGGTCGGTGCCGATGGCGAACTCGATCAGCCAGCAGACCAGCAGGTGCCCCCAGCGGCCCCGCGGCGCGGCGGGCGCCTCCTGCCGCGCGGGACCGTCCGGCGCGCCTGCCGTCCCCTCCGTCCGGTCCTGGGGCGCCCGGTCCTGCGGCGGCCGGATCTGCTGCGGGTTGTCCACGTCGCTGCCTCTCTCAGGTGCTGGCCGGTCACGGAAGGGGGCCGGGTCCGGGCGATCCGACGCATCCTCGGAACGCCGCCCGGCGCCGTCAACGCGACGGCGGAAAGTCCGTCAACTCGCCCGCCCGGTCCGGCCGCCGCGCCCGCCCGGCCCCGCCGCCGCACCCGCCGCCCACGAGATGACGGAGTGCCGCCGGCCGTCTTGCCGCAGGTGGCGGGCGTGCTTAGACAGCAGCCATGTTCGAGACGACACCGCAGGAGTCCGCCGCCGAGCGGCTGCTGACCCTCGCCCTTGGCACCGCGCACACCCAGGCCGTGGCCGCCGCCGCCCGGCTGGGGCTCGCGGACCACCTCGCGGACGGACCGCTGTCCGTCACCCGGCTCGCCGACCTGGCGGACGCCGACGCCGGAGCACTGGCCCGGCTGGCCGAGACCCTGGTGGCCCTGGGCGTCCTGCGGGACACCGGGGACGGCCGGGTCGAGTGCACCGAGACCGGCGAGCTGCTGCGGTCCGGCACCGCGCACTCGGTACGGCACTACGTGACGATGATGGGCTCGGCCTGGCTGACCGGCGGCTGGCCGGGACTGACGGACAGCGTGCGCTCCGGCGCGCCCGCGTTCGAGAGCGCCCAGGGCATGCCGTACTACGCCTACGTCCGCCGCCACCCGGAGGCCGAGGAGATCCTCCAGCAGGGCCTGAGCGACATCTCCCGGCACGAGGCCGATGCCTTCGGCGCCGCCGTCGACGTCAGCGGCCACGCCACGGTCGCCGACATCGGGGGCGGGCGCGGCAGCCTGCTCGCCGAGCTGCTGCGCCGCTCACCGGGCACCCGCGGGGTCCTGTTCGACCTGCCGGAGGTCGTCCGCCACGCCGGCCGGGAGCTGGCGGGACCGCTGCGCGCCCGCGTGCGGGTCGTCGCGGGCGACTTCCTCACCGACCCGCTGCCGGCCGCCGACCTGTATGTCCTCAAGCGCGTCCTGATGGACCAGGACGACGCCCGCGCCCTCACCCTGCTCGGCAACGTCCGGGCCGCGGCCGTCCCCGGCGCGCGGGTGCTGATCGCCGACCCGCCGGCCGACACCCGGTACGGGCGCCTGCTCGACCTGCACATGCTGAACATCCATGGCAGCGGTCTGCGGTCGGCCGCGCAGCTGTCCGCGCTGCTGGAGAAGGCCGGGTTCCGCGCGGTCCGGCAGCTGCCGGTCGGCGGGACGCTCCGGCTCCTCGAAGCGGAGGCGTGACCCCTGACCCCGGGCCCGGTGAAGGCGCGACCGTGCGTACGGCCGCGCGCGACCTGACATATTCGGTGGCCGGCGCTGGGAGGGGCCGCGCCCGGTTGCCACTGTCGGCGCATGCTTGCCGCATACGTTGAGAAGCTCGGCCCGCCGGACGAGATCAGGTTCGGTGAACTGCCCGACCCCGTGCCCGGCCCCACCGACGTCCTGGTCGACGTGATGGCCGCGACGGTCAACCCCGTCGACACCTTCGTGCGCTCCGGGATCTTCAGCACCCCGCTGCCCTTCCCGTACGTGCTCGGGCGGGACGCCGTGGGAACGGTCGCCGCGGCCGGCGCGGGCACCCCGGGCTTCCGGGCGGGCGACCGGGTGTGGTGCAACAGCCTGGGCCACGAGGGGCGGCAGGGAGCGGCGGCACAGCGGGTGGCCGTACCGGTGGACCGGCTCTACCACCTGCCCGACGGCGTCGACCCCGCGGACGCGGTGACCACGGCGCACCCGGCGGCCACCGCGCACCTCGCGCTGTTCGCGCACGGGCGGCTGCGGCCGGGCGAGACGGTGGTGGTCACCGGCGCCGCCGGGAACGTCGGCAGCGCCCTGGTCGTCATGGCCGTGGAGGCCGGCGCCCGGGTGATCGCGACGGCCTCGGCGCACGACGCGGAGTACTGCGCGTCCCTCGGCGCGGCCGGCACCCTCGACTACCGGGACCCGGCGCTCACCGAGCGGATCGGGGAGCTGGCGCCGCGCGGGGTGGACCTGCACATCGACACGCACGGCGGCCACGATCTGGCCGGCGCGGTCGAACTGCTGGCGCCGCGGGGCCGGATCGTGATGCTGGCGGGGGTGCGGTCGCGGCCGGTGCTGCCGGCCGGCCCGTTCTTCATGAAGGACGCCTCGATCCACGGCTTCGTCATCTCGCACGCCACCACCGCCGAACTGGCCCGCGCCGCCGTCGACATCAACCGGCTGCTGGCGGCGAAGCTGCTGCGGCCGCGGCGGACCGAGACCCTCCCGCTGAGCGCCGCCGCGCAGGCGCACCGCCGCATGGAGAACGGCGAACTGCACGGCAGACGGCTGGTCCTGCGCCCGGACCTGACGACAACCGACGTCTGACGGCCGACGCCCGATGCCTGACGGCCGACGCCCGACACCCGATGCCTGACCGCCGACGCCCGACGCCGGACACCCGATGCCTGACCGCCGACGCCCGACACCCGATGCCTGACCGTCAACGCCCGACACCTGACGGCCGACACCTGACGGCCGACACCTGACCGCTGGCGCTCGACACCTGACGGCCGACGCCTGACCGCTGACGCCCGACACCTGACGGCCCCTCACCGCGCACCCCCTGGCATCGCATCGCCCCGCCCCCCATCGACGCCCCCGACTCACCAAGGAGCCCCGCCCCATGCAGTCCAGACGCCCCTGGAAGGGCGACGCCGGCATGTACTACGGCACGCTCGTGGAGCACGCCGCGCGTCTCCACCCCGACACCCCCGTGCACCTCGACGAGACGCCGCGGCTGGCGGAGGGTGCCGGGCCGGTGCTGACGCTGGCCGAGACGGCCGGTGTCGTACAGCGGCTGTCGGCGCGGCTGTGGGCGGCCGGGGTACGGCCCGCCGAGCGGGTGGCCGTACACCTGCGGACCGGGTTCGACTACGCGCTGACCGTGTTCGCGGCCGCCCGGATCGGCGCCGTACCCGTGCCGATCGCCTCCGAGGTGGGCCCGGACGCGACCGCCGAACTGCTGGCCCGGCTGCGGCGCCCGCACCTCGTCACCGACGCGGCCACCCTGACAGGACCGCTCGCCGCCGTACCGCTGGACGACCTCGCCGCGACGGTGCTCCTCGTCGACGACGGCGCGGACGGCGGCACCCCGCTGGCCGCCTTCGCCGGCGCCGCGCCCGTCGCCCCGGTACGGCTGCACCCGGACCAGCCCGCGCTGATGACCCACACCTCGGGCACCACGGGCGTCCCGAAGATCGCCGTGCAGACCGCGCGCACCCTCCAGTGGCGCTACCGCGTGATCGCCGCCATGGCCCCGCTGGTGGCCGGCCGCCGCGAGACCTCCGCGATGCACCTGTCCTTCGCGCACGCCCACCTGTACGCGGCGCTCGCCGTCGCGATGCGGCGCGGCATGCCGCTGGTGGTGCTCGCCGACCCGGACCCCGAGGCCGCCGCCGACCTGTTCGCCCGCACCCGTCCCACCATGGTGGACACCCACCCCAACACGTTCCTCCAGTGGGAAGGCATGGCGGACGACCCGCGCCGCCCGCTGGCCGGGGTGCGCTACTTCACCAGCACCTTCGACGCCATCCACCCGCGCACCGTACGCCGCCTGCTCAACGCCTCCGAACGCCGCAACCCGCTGTGGGGGCAGGTCTACGGACAGAGCGAGACCGGGCCGGTCGCGCTGCGCGTCTACACCCGGCGCGGCGCCGACCACGCCGACGGGCGCTGCGTCGGCCACCCGGTGCCCGGCGTGACCCGGGTGCGCACCCGCACCGCCGACCGCCGCCCGGCCGGCCTCGACGACCCCGGCTGCATCGACGTGACCTCCCGGGGCCGCGCGGTCACCTACTTCGGGGAGCCGGAGCGCTACGCCGCCGAACTCCTCGGCGACTGGTGGCGGATGGGCGACCTCGGTTACCGCACCCGTTACGGCTGCCTGCACCTGCTGGACCGGCAGGTGGACCGCCTCCCGGCGATGCGCAGCAACCTGGAGGCCGAGGACCTCGTCCTGGAGCGGCTGCCGGAGCTGGTGGAGGCCGTCATCGTGGCCGGCGGGGACGGGCAGCCGGTGCCGGTCGTGGCGACCCGGGGCGACGCGCCGCTGTCCGCCGAGCGGTGGGAGAAGGCCGTCGCGGACCTGCCGCCGATGGACCCGCCGGTGCGCTGGGCGTGGGCGGACCTGCCGCGCACCGCCACCTCGAAGATCAAGCGCCTCGAACTGTCCCGGCTGCTCGCGGCCGGCCCGCAGACGTCCCCGCCCGCGCCCTGAACGAACACGGCCGTCACCGCCGAACCGCCAACTCGCCCGCAGGAAAGGTACGTTCCCCATGACCGACACCGACACCGACACCGACACCGACACCGACACCGCCGCCACCGGCATCCCCGCCGGCCGCACCGCCGTCTTCGAGGTCCGCGCGCAGACCACGATCGCCGCGCCGCCCGCCGTCGTCTACGACACCGTCAGCGACCTGGCCCGCAGCGGCGAGTGGAGCGCGGAGTGCACGGGCGGCAGCTGGGTGTCCGGGCAGCCGCGGACCGTGGGCGCCGTCTTCCGCGGCGACAACGTGCGCGGCACCGACACGGTGGCCTGGGCACCGGTGATCCGCGGCCCGTGGACCACCGAGTCGCAGATCCTGGAGGCCGAGCCCGGCCGCGTCTTCCGCTGGTCGATCCTGGACAGCGCCGGCCGCCTCCAGGACAGCGTCTGGTCGTACGAGATCACCCCGGCCGGCGCCGGCAGCCTGCTCGTCCACCACTACCGCCTCGGCACGCTCACCGAGGGCCTGTCGAAGATCTTCGCCGACCTGGACCAGGCCGGCCGCGACCGCTTCGTGACCGACTGGAACGCCAAGCTGGCGGCCGACGTCGCCACCACCCTGGAACGCGTCAAGGCGGTCGTGGAACAGGGCTGAACCGCGCGGTGGCGCGGCCGTCGAGCACCGCGCCACCGCCCACGGATGCCGGGGCGGGGCCGTGCCGCGCCGAGACGAGAACGGAGGGAACCCGCGTGAGCGGTAACCATGTCGAAGTGTGCGTGATCGGAGCCGGGCCGCGCGGCCTGTCGGTCCTGGAACGGCTGCTGGCCAACGAACGCGCCGCACCCCGGCACGCCGGCGGCGGCCTGACGGTGCACGTGGTGGAACCGGGCGCCCCCGGCGCCGGCGCGGTCTGGCGCACCGCGCAGTCCCGCCACCTGCTGATGAACACCGTCGCCTCCCAGGTCACCGTCTTCACCGACCGCACCTGCCGGATCGACGGCCCGGTCGAGACCGGCCCGAGCCTGCACGAGTGGGCGCAGGAACTGGCGCTGCTGGCCGCGCCCGGCGAGTTCGGCGCGGACGTCCTGGCCGAGGCCCGCGCGCTCGGCCCCGACGCGTACCCGAGCCGCGCCTTCTACGGCGCCTACCTCGCCGACTGCTTCCGGCGCCTGGCCGCCCGCGCGCCCGCGCACGTCACGGTACGGGTGCACCGCTCCCGGGCGGTCGCCATGGCCGACGTGCACGGCGTGCCCGGCGGACCGCAGGGGGTGCGCCTGGCGGACGGCACCCGGCTCAACGCGCTCGACGGGATCGTGCTCACCCTGGGCCACCTGCCCGCCCGGCCCACCGCCCGCCAGGAGCGCACCGCCGCCCTCGCCCGCATCCACCACCTCACCTACGTCACCCCGGCCAACCCGGCCGACGTCGACCTCGGTGCCGTCCGGCCGGGCGAACCCGTGCTGCTGCGCGGCCTGGGACTCAACTTCTTCGACCACATGGCCCTGTTCACCCAGGGCCGCGGCGGCGCGTACGACCGCGTGGACGGGCGGCTGGTGTACCGCGCCTGCGGACGCGAGCCCGTCCTGTACGCCTTCTCCCGCCGGGGCGTGCCGTACCACGCGCGCGGCGAGAACGAGAAGGGCGCGCACGGACGGCACCTGCCGCGGCTGCTCACCCCCGAGTACATCGCGGGGCTGCGCCGGCGCGCCGAGCGGGGCGACGCCGTCTCCTTCTCCGCCGACCTGTGGCCGCTCGTCTCGCGCGAGGTGGAGAGCGTCTACTACGGGACGCTGCTGACCCGGCGCGGCCGGGACGCCGACCGTACGGCGTTCACCGAGCGGTTCACCGCGCCGGGACCGGACACCGATCCGGACGCCGTGCTGCGGGAGTTCGGGTTCGGCGCGGCGGACCGCTGGGACTGGGAGCGGCTCGCCGACCCGGTCGGCGCCCGGCGGTTCCCCGACCGCGACCGGTTCCGCGCCTGGCTCCTGGACCACCTGGCCGCCGATGTCGCGGCGGCCCGCGCGGGCAACGTCAGCGGCCCGCTCAAGGCCGCCCTGGACGTGCTGCGCGACCTGCGCAACGAGATCCGCCTCGCCGTCGACCACGGCGGCCTGGACGGCGCCTCGCACCGCGACGAACTGGAGGGCTGGTACACACCGCTCAACGCGTTCCTGTCCATCGGGCCGCCCGCCTCGCGCATCGAGGAGATGATCGCGCTGATCGAGGCCGGGGTGCTCACCGTGACCGGCCCCGGCACCCAGGTGCGTATCGACCCCGCCGCCCCCGGGTTCGTCGCCCAGTCGCCCCTGGTGCCCGGCGAACCGGTGCGCTCCACCGTGCTGATCGAGGCCCGCCTGCCCGAACCCGACGTCCGGCGCACCGCCGACCCGCTGCTCCAGCACCTGCTGCGCACCGACCAGATCGCCCCCTACCGCGTGCCCGGTGCCCGGGGCGGCGGCTACGAGACCGGCGGCCTGGCCGTCACCGAGCGGCCGTACCGGATCATCGACGCGCAGGGGCGGGCGCATCCGCGGCGGTTCGCCTTCGGCGTGCCCACCGAGCACGTGCACTGGGTGACCGCGGCCGGCATCCGGCCCGGCGTCGACTCGGTCACCCTGGCCGACTCCGACGCGGTCGCCCGCGCGGTGCTCGCCCTGCCGGGAACGGGCGGGACGGGAGCGGCGGGGGCGTACGAGGACTCGGACCTGGCCAGGGAAGCGGTGATCGTATGACGGGGGCCGTCGAGCGGCGGTACACCGGGGCCGTCGGCCGGAGATCCGGGGCCGCCGCCGGTCAGGAGACCGGGTCGGACGTGCCGGGCCCCACCCCGGACGTGC